>CAYTDR010000125.1:0-4935 GCA_964436185.1 uncultured Candidatus Obscuribacterales bacterium
AGGAGCACTGCCGCTTTGTTGTACCGTCCAGCCTTGTATTCATCTATTGCTCTTTTCAAAAGAACCATAGTTTGACTCTGGCAAGCGGGTGTTGCCATCAACATTAGTACTATTGACGTGGCAATCAATCGGTTTGCTTTATATGGAAGCATCTCTGGTTTCAGTCATCGGAAAGGCATTCGGTTGCCTCAGTTGTTATTCCCCATTAAATTACATGAGGCGGTGTGGTTTCCAGTGCTACGCGTTTTCGTGTACGCGAATTCGTTTATGCGTTTCCGCTTATACGAAAAAGTCTGCGCGAATGCGGTGTAGCGGGATTGCGAGTCTTTTTCCATGCCACAAGTTTTTCACAAACCCCTGTAACAATGAAAATATTGCAGTTCGCAAACCCCCCCCGCCTTACTATAATTTTCGAAGGAGCAAGCAATGCAGAAACGCCGTGCAGGATTTGCTTTTGCCATCCGATTTTCCTTACTAATCGCTTCGGTTGTTGTAGTCCCCGCTAATGCTCAGGTGTCCGGTACGCTAGAGGCATCTCCTGCTGACGCCGAATACAAACAGTTGACTCTCGAGCTCAATGACAAACTCCATCAACTGGAAGAGCTGGGAGGTGGCATAAAGCCCTTCGAAGACAGATTCAAAACCATTGACGAGACTTATACCAGCTCGGGCGACGCGAACGAATCCGTCAGTCAAATCAAGGCACTCAATAGAAGCGCCGGAGAGCAGATTGCCAGCGTTAAGGCTTTGAGAACAAAGAAATCGGCTATAATAGCCCGCAAAGCAACTCCTGGCAGCGATGCTGTCGTGTCGAAGTCGCTGCTTTCCGACCAGCGAGTTCAGAAGGCTATCCTGAATTTTGCTCAGCAGAACAGCAACTCAAATGCAGCACCTAGTTACGCCGGTTTCAACGGTACTGCTGATGACTATGTAACGCTGGTTGCTAAAGATGTAATCGCTCGTGAGCTTGGCGGACTGAGAGTTCCTGTGAAAGGTCCCTTCCTCCTGGAGCGCTTCCGCAACCTTCAACGAATTAGTGAACTCAAAAAACAAGGCAAGAAAATAGACGGTTTCTTGGGCTATCACAGAACAACTGAAGACGTAGCTTCAGCAGCTTCCCGCGACATGGGGCGCCTCGCTGAGCTCAGCCAGCGCGTCTCGTATCTCCGTCAGCAGCTCGGTTTGGCACCCCTTTCCCGATCTCTTACTACAATCAGTCAACTGCAAGCATTTCAATAAGGAAGTAGTGGAGTGTCATTCGCCGATACATTAAGGCAATTAGAAGCGACGGACAAGCTTCTCGAGCAAGCCAGGGAACTGGCCCGGCAGGGCAACCTGGCCGAGGCGGAGGAGATTTGCCATCGGACTCTAGAATCGCTGGTGGAGCTCTACGGACCCAACAGCCTCAAGACTTCTACCTGCCTTGTCGATTTGGCGGAAGTAAACTATCAGCAACGCAAGTATAAAGAGGTAATTTCTCTGCTCCAGCAAGTCCTTGCCGTTAACGAAAGCGAGCAATTTCTGACTGAAGAGCAGGTGCTGACACTGAGGTTCAAACTTACCAGAGCTATTGAGAAGAGTGGTAACTATCAGGTCGCTTGTGATAACTACAGAAAACTTCTAGAGGAAGCCAAGGCATATTTTGGAAGTACGGCGCCTTTTACCAAAAGACTGGCATCAAGCCTTACCTCTTTGCTCACCAGGCAGAAGAGCACAATTAAGAACGCCGATGTGTTGCTGGAAGAAGTCATATCGCAGTTCGGTAACCAACTGGAAGTGCGAAGTGGAAGTAAGAATCTGCGCAGTGCATTCAGTCGTGGTTCCTCCAGCGAACGACGTTTTACGCAAGCATCTTCTGCGACGAACCTCAGTTCAACTGGGGAGTTCGTTCGACTGAGGCGAAGATTCGGATTGAGAGTGACAGGAGCGGTGGCCAGCGTCCTGTGTATATGGTTTCTCGTTTACGGAATTCTGGACAGCAACAGCGACAAAGATAAAAAAGGTCATGCCGCTGCGACTGCTGCATTCAATCCGGCTACTCCCGGTGCCCTGGCGATTTATGTTGGAGAGTACGCTTCTGCCGATCGAATGATTGCGCTGACAATTAAAAGCCAGGAGAAAGGCATTATCTCAACGTCCGACGCAGTCAATGCACCGGTTGATGTGGACAAAGTAGGAACCGAGTTGTACCTGAAAGGTCAAAAGGGAAAGCGTTATATCTTTAGAACATCAGGACAGGCGCTAGTCTCCGATGATGGTACCAAGCTGTTTCGAGCCGGTTCGCCTGAATTGGCTACAGCAGCCAGGATGAGAGAAGTGTCCGATCAGATGAACGACTTCTTTCGCATGAATGGCAGATATCCGCAGCACCAGACCGAATTGAATTCGATACTGTCGGGAGCTCCTGCTGGTGATACGATTCTGCGTTGTGTAGGGCGCCGTGGCCCGATCATGACGATTGAAGATTATAGCGATATGTCATCGATACAGGCCCGACTGTTCACATTGTCGACTGGAACTAACTCGCCAGGAGCGATTGAGCTCTTTGTATTTCCTGTTTCGTCTTGTGGTGCTGAAAGTGTTATCGTCAGAGGCTACGATCGAGATGGACATTTGCTGCCGTGCTCAGTTCAAGGAAAGTGCATGGCGCTGACGTTAATTCAGGGTACGATTCGCTAAACTGCTTGGGTGAACGCTAGGTTTGCTCAAACTCTCTTATGGACGTAAGGAAGAATTCTCCATATTCCTTCGCCTTTGCTTTGCCGATGCCGTGTATTTCAAGTAGTTGATCCATAGAGCTTGGTCGTTGTTTTGACAGCTCTCGTAACGTTGTGTCGTGTGCGATTATGTAAGGAGCGCAGCCTCGTTCCGATGCTAGATTCCGCCTGAGAATCTTTAGATGCTCGAAAAGTTGTTTGTCCACACCTTCCCAGGATTGGACATCTGCTCGCGATTTCTCTACCTTCGTCACCGGACGATTGAGCGATACAGAACGTTGTCCGCGCAAGACTTCCCACGACTCTCTGTTCAATTTGAGCAAGGGGACCCGAAGTCCTACCCTCACTTCTTTCTCGATCTGAGACAACGCATCCTGACTTATGAGCTGATGGATCCAATCTCTGATTGCCGGTTTGCTTATGTCTTTCAACAGCCCGTAAGTGCTCAGGGTTTGGTGCTCGAAACGCCTGACTGCTTCTGTATTCTCGCCTCGCAAAATCGAGACAATATGACCGGCGCCGAACCCTTCCTTAACGCGTGCTATGCACGAAAGAATTTTCTGAGCGATGACATTTGAATCCTCTATGCACTCGATTTCGGAGAGACAGACATCGCAAGCGTTACAGCTGGTCTCATCATAGCTCTGTCCGAAATAGCGAACCAGCGAGGCATGACGACAAGACAATCCGCGGCAATACTTGCTGATATCCTCGATGTGTCTCAGCGCGTTTTCTGTGTGCCCACTGTCTTCCTGCCCGGCTTCCTGAGCTTTCTGAACAATGGAGCGCCAGAGCTGAACGTCAGAAAACGAGTACAACAACGTACATTCTGCTTCGAGACCGTCTCGACCAGCTCGTCCCGTCTCTTGTTGATAGTGCTCCAGCGATTTCGGCATGCCGACATGAAGAACAAAGCGAACGTTCGATCGGTTGATTCCCATGCCGAACGCTATGGTGGCAACCACTACATCGCATCGCTCTTGTGCGAAAGCTTCATGGGTCCTGCGTCGTTCATCACTATCAAGACCGGCGTGGTACGGAAGGGCTCTAATACTCTGTTGCTGTAATTTTTCAACCAACGCATCAACTTGTTTCCTGCTGATGCAATAGATGATGCCCGATTCGCCGGGGTGTCTGGCAAGAACGGCCTGCACTTGCTTGAAAGATTCCTGCCGCGGAACGACACGATAGGTCAGATTCGGGCGATCGAAGTTGCCGACCAGAACAGTTGGATCTGTCAATCCAAGCTGCGAGGCGATGTCTTTTCTTACTTCCTCTGTGGCAGTAGCGGTGAAGGCATGAATGCTTGCTTGCGGAAATAGCCGTTTTAGTTGTTTGAGTTGCCGATACTCCGGACGGAAGTCATGTCCCCAATGGCTTATGCAATGTGCCTCATCGATAGCGAAGGTCCTTACGTCTACTCTGCGAAGCAGCTCTGTGAAATCTTCGCTGACCAGGCGTTCTGGTGATACGAATACAAGTTTTGTCTTGCCGGCAATAACCATTTCGATTGCCGAAGCCCGTTCTCCCGGCGACTGTGCGCTGTTGATTTGAGTGGCGACGATACCACATGCGGTGAGTGCGTCCACCTGATCTTTCATCAGCGAGATTAGCGGCGAGACTACTACCGTCAGTCGGTTGGTGGCTACGGCTGGCGCCTGATAGCAAAGTGACTTCCCTCCACCAGTGGGTAAAACCACAAGCGAGTCCATTCTCGAAAGGATCATCGAGATAGCTTCTTCCTGGAGTGGTCTGAGACTGCTAAAGCCCCAGTAGGTCTCTACAACTTTCTTCAGCTCACTTAGATCGCAATCGACGACGCTTGTACTCATTGCGCTTGATTCCCCAGGTATTCAAGTAAACCGGACGTTCAAAGAATGCCACGGTTAAGTCGGTCCACACCAGTGTATATCTAATCGACATCAGTGGTGTAGCGTTTCAATTGTGCTAGATACTGAGGAGACACAACAGATAGTTCATCTAATCAGGGAGAATTGAATCGGTGTTCGGTTGAATGCGAAGGTCCACTGAAGATTAGATTAATGATAAAGCTGGCAGTTTAGTCCGTGCCCGCTCAGAATGTCGAGAACCTCGCGCCATCAAATCCGGTTCTTCGAACCATAACGCACGTTATAAGCGCCTATGAGCAGAGTCAAGAGTCTGGTTGAATTGTCCGTTTGAAGAACAGTCGCTCGCGCTTTGGTGAACTTCTCATGAG
>CAYTDR010000125.1:4945-12616 GCA_964436185.1 uncultured Candidatus Obscuribacterales bacterium
CAGGTGTCAAGCGGATGTCCGGGAAGGAGAGCCGTCGCCGAGTTGATGAGCTTGTTATAGCAAAGCAATATATATCGCACAGAGACTCACTAGCGGCTTTTGCCGACTAAGAACGATGGTCTTAATATCGCAAGAAGAAGTGCTTGTTTTGCCCTCATCAAAAAACTTATTCAGTTTATTCAGTGATCTCAGGTGGGGAGAACTGGAGAGTCAGTTGAATACTCCCTTCAGACGATGAATCTTGATCGAGATTTGACAGTGCCAATCCCAATAGTCGGACTCGCTTCTCGCCAATGTCAGTCGTGTTCAATAGTTCCGTTGCCAATCGCATGATAGTGTCGAGATCCCTGATGGTACTATTTGCGGTGCGGCTGCGAGTTACATTCTGATAGTCCGAATACTTCACCTTTAGAGTCAGCGTGCGTCCTCCCGCTCCGTCACGCAGTCTGGAGACCAACGTCTGCCCAATCCGTTCAAGCGAGGAGATAATAGTAGGTCTGTCCTCCAGGTCCTTGGCATAACTCTGCTCGGCTCCTATAGACTTTCGCACTCTATTTGGTTCAACTCGACGGTAATCCTGTCCTCTCGCGATGTGGTAATAGAAACGCCCTGCCTTACCGAAGCGCTCGATCAATTCTTGCTCGCTCTTTTTCTTCAGATCTGCGCCAGTCAGTACGCCGAACTCGCGCATTCTCCTAGCTGTAATCTCACCTACTCCGTAGAATTTCTCGATTGGCAAAGCCTCGATAAATGATTCAGCCCGATCAGGTGGTATCAAATACAAACCATCTGGCTTTCGCATTGCAGATGCGATTTTGGCAAGGAATTTGTTGACGGAAATGCCTGCTGACGCGGTCAGCCCGGTTTGCCTACGGATTGTCTCTTTGATTTCTTTGGCAATTAGGGTAGCAGAAGGAGCGTGGAGCTTGTTTTCGGTTACATCAAGATAGGCTTCGTCCAGGGCAAGCGGTTCCACGAGATCGGTAAATTGGAAAAAAATCTCCCGAATTTCTTTCGCGATCTCTCTATATGCATCGAACCTAGGCCGAACCATAATCAAATGTGGGCACTTTTGCGTTGCTGTGCGCGACGGCATTGCGGAATGGATTCCGAAGGCCCTTGCTTCGTAGCTTGCCGCCGCGACCACACCGCGACCCTCTGCAGAACCACCAACAGCTACTGGTTTGCCTCGAAGGTCAGGATTGTCACGCTGTTCGACCGATGCGTAAAAGGCATCCATATCTACATGAATAATCTTGCGCATTTGGCTCATGGCTGAAAATTATAGCGCAATGAGCCATTGAAAGAGTTCGAGTTAGCTCTGAAGCGCTGGGCTAGCACGTGAGAACGTGACCATGTCCACCTCCGATTCGTGTACGAGACTTCCATCCGACGATGTGTTGGTAGCCGCTTCTACCAGTTGGCAAAAGAAGTTGACAAGCTTCATCTGTTTCATTGAGGTGCAGGGAGTCCGTAGCAGAGCTGGGCTAGCAACGATGAATGCCAGAGTTTGCGCTCTCGATATGGCTACGTTGAGTCGATTCTTGCTCAGCAAAAAATCGATTCCGCGAGGTGAGCTATATGCCTCGCTGGCGCACATTGACAGTATTACAATTGGTGCTTCCTGTCCCTGAAACTTATCCACTGACCCAGCTCTGGCGCCGGGTATTCGATGCGACAGCTTTCGCACTTGCATGTTGTAGGGCGTGACGATCAAAATATCTCGTAGTGTGAGATGTCGGTTATTGCCTGACTTGTCTTGAACCCGACATTGCAAGAGTTCTGTTATAAGGCCGTCGATGGCCTCGACCTCCTCGTCACTTGCCTGCGTGTTGTCTTCATGATCCACCGGATACCAGACTACACCAGCTCGTCGGTTGAATCGATTGGAAAGGTGTCGCGGCGGGAGTAGAATCTGCCGTTCGTTGTCCGGATGCGAGAGTAGTCGCGAGTCGTATACCGCAGTCGAGATAACGGAGCAGACCTGGGAGTGCATTCGCCGAGTAATTGCAAGGAATATGCCCATCTCTTGCGGAATAGTTTGTCGATTCTCGAGTAGATACTGAAGAGCGGAGTCTCCAGAATTTCCGGGATGCGAGCCTTGGACAGGCTGTTCCAGTTGCATCTGATCGCCAAGCAACACCAGATTGCTCGTACTGGGACTCATCCCGGCAACATTCGCCAGGGAAACCTGTCCGGCTTCGTCGACAAAAAGGTAATCTACGAGTCCCGCAGAGAACTCGTGACTAAATAACCAGGCGGTGCCGGCAAAGACGTTATAGTTATCGGCGCCGGCCTGCGAAAAGAGCGCGGACGAGTCCTTGATGGAGTCGATGTGGTTTGCATAAACTGATTTACCTTGCGCGCTTTTGGCATCGGAACCTATCTTCGCGGCTCTGAAAGGAACGCACATCTCTGCGGCAACACTTGCGACTCTTTCGAGAAGATTGTCGATCGCTTTGTGAGAGTTGGAAGTGATTCCCACGCGCTTTCCTTGTCTGAGCAACTCTGCAATTGCATGGCTCGCCGTATAAGTTTTTCCGGTACCGGGAGGTCCTTGGATACACAGGCAAGTGTTGTCCATGAGACTGATAGCATTGGCGATACCAGCGACATCGGACGACTGAGCAATCTCCGCCAACGATTTGTCCCCTGCCAGTCTCGGGGGCTGCCGGAGTAACAGATCCGACAAGCATTGAGGAATTGAGTTGCTTCCGGACCAGGCTAAGCAAGTTCTGAAAATCGAGTCCGAGATGGAGTCGCTGTTGATGTATTCATCCGGAATTAAATCTATCTAGTCTGCTGGCTCGTCCCTTCTTTTTACGAGCCTGATGTATATAAATCCGCCGGTTCTTTCCATGCGGTGAATCTTTACCGGACCAAGATCGTGGGCAATCAGACACGGTGATCCCGAGTCTAGTTTAGTATCTTGGTTCGGATCGAACGCATATTCATATTCGAATGATTGGCGAGTTGGGACGGGCGGTTTGTCGGTTCTTTTCAGTCCAGCCAGGCAATCGAGGTCGTCATAGAGTTCTTCAGTTGTCATTTTTTGACGCTCAAAACGGCGCCACCACATGGGCTTGTCTTCTCGTTTGTGAAATTCGAGCAGACCGGCGAGTAGCTCCTGGATTCGCTTTGTCTCTTCGTCCTCGATCTGGCTTGCATCTAGCAGAAGCGCAGTGGCAAGAAGCGCTTCTTTCTTGAGAGATGGCACCGCCTGTGGAGGCGTCGCCACCTTGCCCGTGTATGAAATGCCATGTGCGTATTGCTGTTGCCTTAACCAAATCGCCAATTGATAGGTCGAAACGCAATCGACTTCGTTGTAATCACGAATCTCCTTGAGTATTGGAGAGTCCTGCCAGCTAGCACCATCCTGAGTTTCTAACCAGGACTCATAGAATACGACCGAATCGGTCGCTTTGCTTACGGAACCACTTCTTTTGGGGCGAAACAGGTGTTCTACGTACTTAATTGAGTAGGATGGCTCACCGACACGGATTCCGTGACGAACAACCTGATACAAATCAACAAACACTTCCTGGCGAAGCAGATTGTCGACCTCCTCGACTCTCGTGGAGTGCCTGCAGGCCAATCTTTTCAGGGCTGATACTTCGTAAGCCGCGTAATGATAGACATGCATAGTCGAATCTTTCAGCCATCGAGTATAAATCCAGTCGACGAACTGTTCGAAAGCTTGCTTCTCTTCAACGCGGTCATGCGCCCACCAATCGATGAACTCTATGTGTTCGCACGATGTGTGGTTGCTGACTGTCTTGTTAATCTCGTCAGCGTTACCTGAATCTCCTTCAGGTGTTTCGCATTTGCCGGTTATGCGCTCGGACATACCCGCTGCTAGATAGACTGCGCCGAACAGGTATTCCAAACCACCGGCCATATGCGGATATCCTTCCATGTCAAAGAATACGTCACTGTCGGATGGCGGAGGAAGCATACACAATCCTTTTCCGCTAATCGGAGGTAGGACCTCGAATACTGTTCTATTCTCGGACTGGGACTGTAGTTGTAGTCGTGCCTGGCTACTCAATGTTGCCAGTGTCTCACTGGACAAACCTTGAACGGGAGCTGTGCGCCTTGAAAGCATTGTCCTGGTTGAGATAGCCGCATCTTGTAATCGTTTGATCTGGGTCTTTCGGATATTGGCGACCAGGCTGAGATCGTCCCGCTCCTCTAATATCTGCGCTGAGAAGGTTTTCCATCTGCTGAAGGTTCCTGCGCTGCAATCTACCGGTGGTTGGTCTTGAGAGAAGGTTTCATGAAACTCGATGAATGAGGCCTTGAGCTGTCGAACCTGATGGAAGTAATCTTGAACGAGAAATTGTCGTCGCTCGCAGTTACCGAGAATGACCTGAACGGAGTAAGGCAGCCTTCCTTGAATGCTTTCCAGCATTTCTGCGTAACAGCACAGCTGAACTATGAAGTATGGTTTGGCCTTCTTTGCTAGCTTCGTATCCCAGACTTCATAGTGAAAGTCACCCAGCAAAGAACGTCCATCAACTCTGCATAAAAAATCTGACTTTCCAGCAAATGGCCCATGTGAAAGAAAACCTTGGAAAACAATCTCTCTGCCGTCTTGCAGTGCCTTGATGGTTGCCAGGCGTGCTTCTTCAGAACAAGAACCGTCAATCTCGGCAACATCAATGCCTTGGCTTTTCAAATGATTCAAAAACGAAAGTTCATGGGTGTCACCATGTTTCGCTAGGATAGCGTGGCTTTCGTCCTTTTCGTCGGGCTGGATTTGTCCCGGAAATTCGAGACAATACCGCTCCATCCACGAATCGAATGGCGATTCCATGTAAGTAATCAAGTCAGAAGGTGAAAACACCAACTGGTTATTGGCCTTTCGCATAACAAGGCTTCTCCGTCGCTTCTATTTCCACCCTACGAGATGGCGGTGCGAAATATATGCACTGAGAAAAGTAGAACATTAAAACTGTCCGATTCGTTGGCGAAATTGGAGCCTTGCAGTGTTATTTTGCATGTGTCAGTTTGAGTGATTAAAAATGAGCACGAAGCTTGAGCGAGTATTGGGAATCGACGCCGAGATCTCAAGGGGCGGCTATCCGGGCATTCAAGATTTATGTCAGAAGTTCGAGATATCTAAGCGGACCCTGTTTGACGATATTAGGTATCTGAAAGATCGCTTGTTGCGCGAAATCACTTTCGATTCTGAACGGGGCGGATACTACAACAAGAATCCCCAAAAGCGGCTACCTTCCTTTGAGCTATCTACAGGGGAGGTTTTCGCCTTAACTCTGGGAAAAGAGTTGCTATCTATATATACGGGGACCTCGTTCGAGGCAACGCTTCGCTCTGCCTTGGAAAAGATCTCTGAGCGGCTGCCCGAGACTGTCAAGGTAGATCCCGAAGAGGTCAAATCGGTTATCCGGTTTCGAACGGGTGGCGTCGTGCCTATAAGCGCCGGTCTCTTCAATGACATCAATGGAGCATGTGATCAACATAAACAGGTGTCACTGACCTATTATGCCGCCAGCAAAGGAGAGACGACCTCTCGCATCGTCGATCCGCAACTCGTACTGCATGATCGTGGAACCTGGTACCTTACAGCCTATTGTCATTCGCGCCGCGATATGAGAATGTTCGCTCTCCACAGAATTCAAGACTACAAGATTCTTGAAACAACCTTCGAGGCGACGCCTCGAGAGAAGCTTGATGCCTGGATTGATTCGGCATTCCAAATCGAGCACGGTGAAAGGGAATACCAGATCTCAATTAAGTTCGCTCCCCATTCTGCCAGATATATAAGAGAGCGAACCTGGCATGCTCAGCAGGTTCTCGAGGATCTGAGCGATGGATCTTGCCGGTTGACGTTTCCTGCAGCCAGCCTTGATGAGGTGCTGCGTTGGCTTGCTCCCTACGGAGCGGATGCGGTCGTATTGGAACCACCGGAGCTCAAGAGGATGGTTGTAGCTGGAGCGACGGCGATACTCAAGGTATACGATGTACTGCAATCTTGATTGCGCCGAAACGCCTCAGCTTTTCAGGCTGAAAAATTTGTCGAAGATGGTAGTTCCATCGTTGCAGCCTGCATGTTTTTATGATGTAAAACCGCCTGATATCATCTGGTTTGCAACGTCTCTCCGTATGCGCCGCCTGGCATTGTTCATGAACCGAATGCGGTGGTAAGTGGAAAACGCTGGCGGGGCGAGAACCCTGGAGCGATGGCGATACTCAAGGGCGATAAATCTTGAGTTCGCCAAACGCTTCAGTTTTCATCTCCGGGCTGCAAAATTTTTTAGAGTGGAAGAACCACCTCGTATCATCTGGATTTGAGACATGTCGCATTGGTGTCTCTTGAGTGGAATGCGCTGATTGGAACAGCTGAGCATACAGATTCCTGGAGCAATGGCGATACTCAAGGGCGATAAATCTTGAGTTCGCCAAACGCTTCAGTTTCATCTCCGGGCTGCAAAATTTTTTAGAGTGGAAGAACCACCTCGTATCATCTGGATTTGAGACAAGTCGCATTGGTGTCTCTTGAGTTGAATGCGCTGATTGGAACAGTGGGAGGGTAGAGAATCCTGGAGCGATGGCGATACCCAAGGCGATAAAATCTTGAGTTCGCCAAACGCTTCAGTTTTTCATCTCCGGGCTGCAAAATTTTTCAGAGTGGTGCAACCACCTCGTATCATCTGGATTTGACAAGTCGCATCGGGCTGTCTCTTGAGCTGAACCCGCTGATTGGAGTGGGGAGTGCGGACTCCTGGAGCGTTGGCGATACTCAAACAGCGATAAATCTTGAGTTCGCCAAACGCTTCAGTTTTCATCTCCGGGCTGAAAAAACCTAAAGTGCGGCAAGAGGTGGTGGAAGCACCTGATTTTGCCTGATTTTTGTTAACGTCTTGAGTCTGGTTGATGTCATTCTCGCTGACTCAACTCTAATCCAGCGCTCTTCGTCTTTTTCACCTCTAACATCTTCGGTCAGTTTCGCAAAGCATTTTTTTAATTGGTTCATGTTAATCCCTCCACCACGATTGCTCGTGGTTCGCCATCGTGTGATCAAACAGAGTTCCCTAGTTCGGAGATGCTTCTTGCCTGCCTGCCCGCCGACCTCTTGCATCGATGCTTAAAATGTAGCAGCGAATTGTTGCAAAAATATAGCAATTTAGGTGGGTAATGCTGAGAACCGAACCGTAACAGAATGGTGCGCCAGACCCAGTGTTTGAGCGTTAAATGCTGAGAATCAAACACCCTTCGCGGTACGTCCATCTTTATGTGATCGCCAAGTCCACACTGGAAAATGGGGGACAGAAGTTGTGCTAAAGGTGGGTCTTTTACGCCCGCGTGGATTTAATGTTCGTCCCTGGTGCAGTGCAAGTATTTCGCACCGCTCGTATGTATTCTCGAATTAATCAATCGTTCGCAAACGAAATCGAGGTGTGGGCCATGTATCTAAGCAGAGTTATGCGACGGTCTAAACCCACTGCATATATTTCGCACCGTGGAGTCATATGCTCGAATAAGGACCCTCCGTTGTTGATAGAAGGAAAGGAAAAAGTTATGAATATAATCATCGATCAACTGAGAATAATTGAAAAAGCTCTTTAGTCTGCTTTGTATGTTCAAATAAAGGAGTTTGACCAAGGAAAAGATTAAGCTCAACTCCATATGCGACGACAGACTGTTAGT
>CAYTDR010000126.1:0-12610 GCA_964436185.1 uncultured Candidatus Obscuribacterales bacterium
CAACCAATTCTGCTTCAGGTCAAAGTTCTCTTCGACCCTGCCAAGAGTGGGTTCGAGCCCCGTGAGTTGAACGAAGCGTTCGCCGAGCTCATGAATCTTCCCGGATTGGAGATCAGAGGATTGATGACAATCTTGCCACTCATTGATGATGCGGATGTTTGGCGCAGAGGATTTAGCGAGTTGTGCAGCGTGCGCGACAGCCTCAGCGAAACGCATGGAGTGCGGCTGGAAGAGCTGTCGATGGGAATGACGGACGACTGGCGCGAGGCCGTTGAATGTGGGTCCACTATGGTGCGAGTAGGGCGCGCCATATTCGGTGACGAACACCGAGGTCATTGACCCAAAAAAGATTTAGGACGACCGAGGATTAGCCTGGCAAGGAGGAAAGTGGTGAGCATAGTACAAAAGTTCAAGAGTTTCTGGTTCGGACCAACCGACAATTACGACGAAGAAGATTTCGAAGATTTATTTGAGACGTCAGACGACGTTTATGCCAATAGTGGTCAGCTAGCAGTTGACAGAGCACCTGTCGAGATGGCGCCACATCAAAGTGTGCCCAGTCACGTTACTAGGAGCGAGTCGAAAGTAGTTTCACACCCAAGCGCAGCGGCCGCTAGCGAAGTTTTGGTGATCGAGCCTCGACAGTTTGAAGAGTCGATTGAGATCGTCGATCATCTGCGCAACAGAAAGTCGGTTCTGCTCAATCTCCATATGCTGGATAACGAGCAATCTCAGAGAGTTGTCGACTTTCTTTCCGGCGCTACCTGGGCCATCGATGGACATCAGCAGCGCATAGGCGACGGCGTATTCTTGTTCGCTCCGGCATCAGTGACGATCAGCACCGAAGCGTCATCTGCCAGAAACGTACGAGATACTTTTTGGGCTGGCTCAACCGGTCTATAAGCTGGCGTTTTGAAAATAGTAAGACAAAAGGTCCTGCTTCTGGCAGGACCTTTTGTTTGGGTGCGGAAGTCAAACGGCGAGGATTCTCAGATCGCTCAGGACATCAAATCGAAAAGTATGTGCGCTGGGCACTTTCTGGGCTGATTCAACCGTTAGTAAATAAGCTGGCGTTTTGAAATTGTCTCGGGTCCTTCTCTGGCAGGACCTTATGTGAATGCCGAAAGCAGTAGGCGAGGATTCATGGAGCGTTCCAGTCCATCGAGTTGTACGATCTGTTCTGAGCGGTTGCGCGATTGACCAGCTCTTGCACTGGCAAGTGGTATCAAGTCGCGTGGTATCAAATTCGGTATGAGCCTGTTTTATGGCAGGAATCGATGTCGCCGAATAAATGCGCGATGGCTAATAGGTCTTCACGAACCAGAACTCCGGATCGGCTGCGACATTATTCACATAAAGACCGAAATGCAGGTGCGGACCGCTGGCTCGTCCGGTTGAGCCCACCGTACCTAGTTGCTCACCAGCCTTGATGTCATCGCCCTCTTTCACCGCGATGCTGTTCATGTGGATATAGATGGTGACGACACCCTGACCATGGTCGAGACAGACGGCATTGCCATGCAACTTCCAATTCTTTCTCGCCAGAAGAACCTTGCCGTCAGCTACGGCGGTTATAGGAGTTCCTCTGGGGGCAGCAAAGTCCAGTCCGGAGTGGAAATAATCGTCTAGAAGTTTTCCGTTGACGATTCGTCGCAAGCCGAATCTAGTCGACTTGCGCGCCTTTTTCACAGGCAGCTTGAACATGCCGGACCACATGCGGGCATCTGTGAGCGTCTCTTTCGCTTGCTTTATCGCCTCTTTCTCACCCGGTGAGGCGTTGAAATTGTCTTTCTCCTTCGGCAGGCGCAACCGTTGGACGGGAAAGCCTGCGTTCTGAATCGAGACCTTGCATTGCGCACCGCCTGCGGTGAGGGTATGTTCACCAGGCTTGATTATTGCGGGAATAGCGATGAGTGTGGAGTATTTTTTTTCTACCGATGATGGTGGCATGTCATCACTGGGGAAAAGTTTGACCGAGGAATTATCGAACTGAACAGTCGGCTCCGTTTGCTGGAAAGAATCAGCGGGACCGACGAGTGAGACCTTGACGGTTTCACCCTGGCGAGGCTTGGTGTTGGAGACGGTGAGCTTGAGATTGCTCTCCTTTTCCACAGCAGCCCCTGGTGCACTCTCAGAGGACTCTGCCTGGGCTTTCTGGACTGCATTTTCGTCGAGTGAGGGTAAGGTGACCCCCTGGCTTGTAATCGCCAGTGGATCGCCTGGTCGAAGAGCAGCCAATTTTGACCGGCGGACGTGCCGATCTCCGGCAGGCTCTGTATCAGCCCGCGTGTGGCTTCTCTGTGCCCGTTCAATGAGACCCTCACCCTCGGCGGGGATGACGGTGACTGATAAACACAATGTAAATGCAGAAAACGCTGCCAAAGGCGCGAAGCTTGCCTTGCTAAGGTACTTCAACCGCCGTACCTCCAGAGTGCGCTAAGCTATTGCAAGTCTATGTGCTCGACTTGGGCACAAGTCTCTCGATGGCTTCCTGGAGGGCTTCAATTTTCTCAATCGGAATAGCTACACCCTTCTTCGTGGGTTTTTCTTCTTGATCCTTGTCAACGTACCATTCGCGAATATGAAGATACTTTGTGCCTCGGTATTCACCGATGTATACGTTGATCGTCTCGCCACGAGCCTTTTCGTGAACCGTGATTCTCTCTTCCAAGATTAATGACCTCCGTCACTCCTAAGCTGTCGACACTTTGAGATATAAAGAAGTATCTTGAGCTCTCCCCATAACAGTATATATAAAAAAGATGCCAGCTAAATCAGTTTTAAAAGCAATAACACACTACATCAGAATATAAATACCACGATCCCAATGAGTCAATTCATAGATGAAGTCGAAATAGAGGTCGCCTCAGGTGATGGGGGCGACGGAATAATAGCCTGGCGGCGCGAAAAGTACGAACCGCTAGGTGGTCCTGCAGGGGGCGACGGTGGTCGAGGCGGCCATATTTATCTGCAGGCCACGCACGATATCAACACGCTTCTCGACTTTCGATACCAGAAGTCGTACCAGGGAATGCACGGAAAACGTGGTGGCTCCAAAAACATGTCTGGCAAGTCGGCCAAGGAGTTAATCGTGAAGGTTCCGGTCGGGACAGTCATTACCGACCTGGACACCAATCTCCCCGTAGCCGATCTGGTGAAGACTGGTCAGCGAGTCATGGTGGCTGAGGGCGGTCGTGGCGGTCGAGGCAACGCCTCTATGGCCAGCCAGAGACGCACCGCTCCGCACTTCTGTGAACCCGGACAAGCAGGTATCAAGAGACGTTTGAAACTGGAGCTGAAACTCCTGGCGGACGTCGGCATCGTCGGATTGCCTAACGCCGGCAAGTCGACACTCCTTAGCTCGCTCACCCGTGCTAAACCGAAGATAGCCGGATACCCGTTCACCACGCTCGTCCCCAATCTTGGTGTCGCACAGTTGCCCGCCGGAGACGGATTCGTTCTGGCAGACGTGCCCGGACTGATCGAGGGTGCGGCCGATGGTGCAGGCCTCGGACATCGTTTTCTCAAGCATTTGGAACGAACGTCGATACTGGTGCATATGGTCGATATAACATCGGATGATATCGCCCGTGATATTAATACCATTAATAGAGAGTTGCAACTCTATAGCGACGTGCATGGTCGAGACGACAAAAAGCTCTCTCAGTTGCCACAGGTTATGAGCATCAGCAAAATAGATCTGGTCGATGAGGAGACTCTCGCTATGCGGAAAGCGGAGTTGGAGGAGCAATTCAAGGACGTTCCTCTGCACTTCTTGTCGGCTGCCACCGGAGAAGGTACCAGAGAGTTGATCAATGTTCTTGCTGAAACTCTCGATCTATACAAACGAGAAAAATTGGAGAGCGAAGGAGTGGAGGGCGACGAGATTCTCGAGCTCACGCCGGATATAGGATCGACATTGCGAATTGATGAAGGCTATGACGTAATTCGCAAGAACAACGTTTTCTCAGTGGTTGGAGACCGGGTGGATCGAATTGTTTCGGTCACCAACTTGAAAGATCCGGAATCACTGGATCACATGTTCCGGATATTTCGAGCTATGGGCATCATCGACACGCTCCTGGCACAAGAAATTCAGCCGGGAATGGATGTAATTGCCGGTGGTGTCGTTTTCACTTACGGTGAAGACTGGTCCTGAAAAACTATTTCTTTTCAGCTTCGGTCTCTTGAGAATCTTCAGCTTCGAGCACGCGCTCGAGTTTTTTCAGGTTCGCTTCTTTCTTGTCTCTGTTAACTCTCTTGGAGCGCTTCAATACCTTCTCTGCGCGCTTCATTCCTCTTTGTTGAGCCATCGGTCCTCTCCAAATTTGCCAAACTGTTAATAGTCGCCTTTCAAAACAACCTGACTCGCAAAAGCAAGCAAACGGCTGCCTCTTCCTCAGGCGAATTCGAGATCATACTACATCCATATATTTCCGAGGTATTGAATGCCGTTTGGAAAACTTTCCTGAATAGACCTCAAGAGCTCCTCGTGCACCGGCGGAAAGAGGCTGATCTGGCTCAGGTCCGAAAGGGGAAGGAAATCTACATCGGACAGCACCGGTTCATCGCCCAACTGAAGCTTTCCGCCAATGCTACGGGCCTTGATAAAGATGTTTACAATGTGGTGGTTTTTGTCAGGTGAAATTGCTTCGGAGAGATAGAGAATCCGCTCCACCTTGATGTCAAGACCGGTTTCTTCTTTCACCTCTCGTACCGCGCACTCATCGAAGCTCTCTCCGTGTTCCAACCGGCCGCCAGGCAAGACCCAGAACTTGCGATTGCGCTTCCTGTGCTTGACGAGCAAAATCTTGGTCTCATCCCGTGTGAGTACGACTACCGACACGCGAGTCGTCGGTATATTCTTTTTCGACCTCTTTCGTTTCCCTGGTGACAACTTGGTCTCCGTTTCTTACCTCCTGATTTTACGCCAGGATGGCGGGATCACCTATTTTCTTTTCGAATCGAAAATACTCGCGGGCTAAGACGATAAAGAGAAGCGAAGGTCTGATACTTTAATCTAGTTCTCAAAAGGCGTGGCGCGCATGGCGGAGTATGGTATGACCGTAGACGAGCTGGAGTTGAATCTGAAGAAGCTGGAGGGAGAAGCTCTGGGGGCTGTTGACACAGTCTCGGACCTATCCGCTCTGGAAGAGATTCGCATTGTCAATCTCGGCAAGAAGGGCTTTCTCACAGAAATCTTGCGAGGATTGGGGCGTCTCTCGGATCCTGCTGAGAAGCAGCGCATTGGCGCGCTGGCGAACAGCGTGAAAGAGAGCATTCAAAAGTCCCTGGACCTCAAGAAAGAAGCGCTCGCGGAAGTCGCTCTGCAAGCGAAACTCGCTCATGAGCGTGTTGATGTGACGCTGCCCGGTACCAGAATCGCGCTTGGTCGTATCCATCCATTGACCAGAATGACTGAGGAGATCGAGCAGATCTTCCATACAATGGGCTTTTCGACGGTTGAAGGTCCGGAGGTTGAAACCGACTACTACAACTTCGATGCACTCAATACGCCTGCCGATCACCCAGCTCGCGATGAGCAGGACACCTTTTACACCGATGTGAATCCCCAGGTTCTTCTCCGCAGTCAAACCTCGACCGTACAGGTACGAGTCATGGAGCGCAGCAAACCACCATTACGTATCATCTCTCCTGGCCGCGTCTATCGCAACGAAGAGGTGAACGCCAGGAAGTATCCGCTTTTTCATCAGATCGAAGGTTTGCTCATCGATAAGGATGTTACCTTCGGACAGTTGAAGGGAACCCTTAATGCCTTTATTCAAGCGCTTTTCGGTAAGCCGCTAAAAACTCGTTTCCGTCCTGATTTCTTCCCGTTTACAGAGCCCAGCGCCGAACTGGATAGCCAGTGCCCGTTTTGCGAAGGCAGTGGTTGCCGCACCTGTGGCGGCAGGGGCTGGCTTGAGCTCCTCGGCTGCGGAATGGTCGACCCCAATGTCCTTTCCGGTGTTGGTATCGATCCCGAGGTCTGGAGCGGTTTTGCTTTCGGAATGGGGATTGAGCGGATGGCCATGCTCAAGTATGGCGTTAGTGATATTCGATACTTCTTCACCAATGAAGCACGATTTTTAGAGCAGTTCTAAGACCTGAGAGACTTTTCCATGAAACTTTCCTTTGATTGGCTTTCTGACTACGTCAACCTGGATGGGCTTTCTCCTCAGGAGGTGGCCGACAAGATAACAATGGGAGCGTTCGAAGTCGAGGAGGTTGCACTCGTTGGACCTGACTTGACCGGACCGGTGATCGTCGGGCAGATAGTAGACATCTATCCGCATCCGCAGGCCGACAAGATCCGGCTCACCAAGGTTCGTTTGGCGGACAATGCTGAACCGGTTGAAATCGTATGTGGTGCCGACAATATAAAGGTCGGCCAGATTATTCCTGTAGCGCTGCCCGGTGCCGTGGTAAAGAACCGCAAGACTGGTGAGCCTCTTGCTATTCAGTTGTCCTCAATAAGAGGTGTGACCTCCAACGGCATGCTCTGCTCTCCGCCCGAGCTTGGCATTAACGAAGGCGAAAGCGAAGGCATTCTCATCCTGGGCCAGGCTGGATCGAACGGACATTCAGGACCGAAGCTGGGTGCAGACGTGATCGAACTGCTTTCTCTCAAACCTGACTATGTCCTTCACGTCGAGCCGCGTTCTAATCGTGGAGATGCGCTTTCGGTCTACGGATTGGCTCGCGAAGTAAGCGCTCTTGTAGGCCGGCCTCTGTCTGCGGTGCCACTATCACCGACCGATTGGCTAGAGAAAGTTGTCGTCGAGAAAGACTCGACGGCAGAGTTCGCTACGTCCATCGAGTCCACTTCTGACTGTCCCTATTTCACCACGCGCATAATCAAGAACGTGAAAGTCGGACCGTCACCATCCTGGCTGGTCAAACGCCTGGAAGCACTTGGAGTGCGTCCCGTCAACAACGTCGTGGACATCACCAACTATGTGATGCTGGAACTCGGACAACCGCTGCATGCTTACGATCTTTCACATGTGCGCGGACCGGCGTTGTTCGTCAGAAGAGCTCGAGCCGGTGAGAAGCTGGAGTTCATTGATGGAAGAGAACGAGAACTCTCCGAGGAAGTCATGGTCATTGCTGACGCCCAGGGCGTAGTCGGCGCTGCCGGCATCATGGGCGGCAAGGGAAGTGAGATTACCGACGATACCACTGAAATTGCTCTCGAATCAGCTTGCTTCAATTCCGCGAGAGTGAGAAGAGGAAGTCGTCTTCTCGGTTTGTCCAGTGATAGCTCGACGAGGTTCGAGCGTGGCGTGGATAGGCAAACAGTGAAAGCCGCCTCGAACAGAGCGGCACAACTGATAGAGCAATTTGCCGCAGATGCCGGCGGCGCGAAAGTCGGAACGCTCTATCAGGCCGGTGACGATCGTGTAGAGCCGGTTTCCATCGAACTTCGGCTCAATCAAATCAAGCGTGTGCTCAACTGCGATCTGCCAGTCGCCGATGTGGAAAGAATGCTTCGTTCGCTCTCTTTTACAGTCGAGGAGTCGAGCGAAGAGCGGATTGTCATTGCTGTGCCGAGCTTCAGGCAGAACGATGTGACGCGCGAGATCGATCTGGTCGAGGAAGTCTCTCGTCTTTACGGCTACGACAAAGTGCAAGACGAGATGCCTTTGGCAACGAGTTGTCCCGCTCCCAAGGACGATCTAATCTTCGCAATCCAGAACGCTCTGACAGCCCAGGGCTTGTCCGAGGCCTGGATAAGCAGTCTGCGACCGGAAGGCGAATTCGTTGATGCAAGCGGAAGCGAGAGCGCGATTCGCGTTTTGAATCCGCTCACTGCCGATCACCGTGTCTTGCGTCAAAGTCTCATTCCTGGTCTTCTTGAAGCGATGAAGAACAATCACGACAGAGGTTCTACCGACGTCTGGCTGTTCGAGATCGGACGTATTTATCACAAGCTCGAGCATGCCGACACAGATGCGAAGACAGGCGTATTGGAGCGCTTGATGGTCGCTGGCGTTATCTCCGGATCTCTTGTGACACAACTTTCCACTAGCCAGAAAGATGGCGATAAGGTTCGAACACACCACTCGTTGAGCGAGGTTGTCGACTTCTTCCGCGTCAAGGGCGTAGCTGAGAACTTGCTCGAGCGCTGCTCGCTGCCACACTCTCGTCTGCGCGCAGTTCGACCAGGTGAAGTCTCTCATCACCTCTTGCATCCTTACCGCAGCTGCCAGCTGGCTGTCGTTCCCGAAGCTCAAAACTATAAGGGCGATAAGAAGGGAGAACGGAGTGAGGCTCTATCGTTGTTGGGTTGGGTGGGCGAAATTCATCCCAGAACAGTTCGCGATCTCGATCTGAGACAGCCTGTATTCGCGTTCGAGCTGGAAGTGGCTGTGATTGCAAATCATAGACAGAATCGAGTCTTCCGTTCTTTCCCGGCGACACCTCAAGTAATACGCGATGTTACCGCTGACTTCTCGAGCGAGATAGATCATGCCAGCGTTGCTTCCTGCATATCGGCCGCTGCCGGTTCACAGCTCGTAGGGCTGGAGCTCGTCTCCGTTTTCAATATGGGCGACAATCTACGCAGCCTCAGTTACAGGCTGACTTTCCAGGATGCGGAGAAGACGCTTACTTCCGAAGAGATCGAAAAGAAGATGAACAAAGTAAGGAGCACGCTCAGTCATCGATTGGCGGCACAGTTCAGGGGATAAACACCTTTGGCCTGATTCTAATGCGAACTTACTTGCAGTTTTTTGCACTCTCCTGAGTTATCGGTCGCAGAAATGCGGTATGACTTAATGTGAGCGCGGGTTGGATGGTACAACTCGACCCATTCGTGCGACCTGCTATGTTTGCCAAATCCCGCACGACACGAGTTTCCAATAAATCCACGCAACAATTAGATTTGGCATAATATTGGTCAAAGTAATATTGTCTCCAATTTATGCGGGTATATATCCTGAGAGATTTGGCGACTTAGATAGTGTGAGATGTACGAGCTAAAATTCAACTTTTCGCCGCTTTCCGGCTCCTTTCTGGTGATCTTTGCCATTCTGGCGTTAGTTCTTCCAGCCTTTTGGTCGGAGTGGATCAGCACCTTTCCATTGCCTGCGCTCCCCGGCGCAGTTATTGCAGTTGCCTTTGTTACAGCTGCAATTAAAGAGCACGCTGATAAGATTCAGCGATTCAAGATTTTTCTGACAGCACTTTCGATAAGTTTCGCCCTTGGAGCGATTGGCTGGTTGACGGTCAATGACTGGAAACTGCACGGCACGCCGCCTAACCTGCAACTCGATTTTAACCTGACCCAGGTGGTAATCATGTTGTTGGGTGCATTTTGCGCCTATCCGCTCTACAAGCTGGAGCCTTACGAAAGCTTCGAAGGTGTCGAACGTCTGCATCGAAAGAAATCGGATGACGACGACAAAACTCCTGCCACTAGAGAAGAAGCATGGGACAAAGCTGAGTCTGCCCAGGATCTCATGCCCAAGCCGAAATTGGGCTTGAAGCCGAAGGCTCCGGTTGGCGAGGCAGAACCTCCTAAGTCGGATCGCGACGATGCTGAGGAGATCTCATATCAGCTCCTTGGTGAAGAGCTCGAACTGGCTCCAAGAATACATTCAGCCACTTACCACAAGCTCACCGCGTTATCAGCCACTGCTCGCGACGAAGGTCCTACTATAGGAAAAGCAGGCGAGCTAAAAAGTTTGCTTGACCGTCTTGATATCGACGAACAGTTAGCAGCCGCGCCGGTAGCGCAGAGCCCCAAGCCGACTCCTGCGCCGGCGGTGATAGTCGTGCCGGCACCACGAGGAGTGCCATCGTCGCCATCGGCGGATACGATACCGCCGACCACACCAGTAGACAGAGGACCGAAGGAACCACTTCCGGTACCAGACGAGATTCATATAGATTGGGTGTTCTTAAAGAAAACGAGGGTTTTCAGAAAACCAGTTAAGGCAAGACCCGAGAAGCGTAGACCACAAAGAACAGGAGAGGCTCCGCAGCCTCGACCTCACGCAGTAGTTGTGTCGCAAGACATTCCGCTTGTTGCGCCTGTCATAGAGCCAATTGCAGAACCTGCCGGTAAAGAGTCTTTTGTCCCTCCGCTAAATTTGACTGCCGAGCCCCCTAAACTTTCGAGCATTCTTGATCGCGTTGAGGAGTTCCAAGAGCAGGAGATGGAGGCGGAGCGCGAGCAAGAAGCCGAGCTCGCACGCGAAGCTAAAGACGAACTCGAACTCCAGCCAGAGGCAGAGCTTGTCCGCGAGCCAGAAGCAGACTTGGTTTCCGAACCAGAAGAGGCTGACGTCCCGCAGCCGAGGCATGAAGAAGAGCCAGAGCACGAATCAGCCAGCCTTGGCAGAGAAGAGTTTGAACCAGATGCAGTGCCGATGGCAAGAGAGTCTGGTGGCGGAGATGAGGAGATGGACGCCCTTTTTGCCGTGCTCGAGTCCGGAGTTTCTCAAGTACTTGCCTCTCCTGATCTGACAGACGCATACGAACCGGGTGAGGAGATGGTCATCTCCAGTTCCGGCAGTAATAGACTTTCATTGTTTGGCGAAGAAGATGAGGGTAAAACAACTGCCTTCGCGATGCAGGTTGACACCGAGATCGATGATATCTTCTCGAACATGCAATCTGGTGAGACAGAAGATGAAGGCGCGGAGCCTGTGTTCGGGGAAAGTGAAACGGTTTCAGAGGTCGCGGCACCCAAAGTCATGGGTGGGATCTTCAATCTTGGCGATGACGATGTAGACGAAATCTTCTCCGGCGTGTTGGGCAAACCTCAGGATGAAGCAACTGGTGAGTCCGTAGGCAGGCTGGACAGTCAGCAGGAAGGTGAATCGGAGCCTGTCGACTCCGAAGTGCCATCAGAGACAGAAGAAGAAGCGCAAGTCAATCTTGAAAGCGGTGAAAGTCGAGCAGAAGTTGCCGAGATAGGTGAGGAACCAGAGCCGGCGCACGCAGAGGAGGAACTCACTCTTGAGGCGGTGGTCGCAGCAGTGCTGCCTGATAGCGCCAAGCAAACAGGAGAATTTCCAGCCGAGCTGGTTCGAGAAGTGATTGTTGAAGGACGAACTGCAGAGCCAGAAACGGTTCAAGAGGAGCCGGCCGAAAGCAAAGGTCTGTTTAGTCTCGGCGACGACGACGTTGATGATATTTTCTCCGGCCTAATGGATAGACCCGAGACGCAATCAGAAGTCAGTCAGTCTATCTATGCTCAGATGAGGCCAGATGCGCTGGAGCTGATTGCTGAAGAGCCTGCGGAAGCCATTGATACCGAGGAGGAGCGTGAGGAATTAGCTCCTGCGACAGAGTTGACGAAGTCTGACACAGATGAAGAGCCATCCGGTGGTTTGTTCAATCTTGGCGATCGAGATGTGGACGACATCTTCTCCGGACTGACTGAGGTTGATCAACCAGAGGTCACTCCTGACGTATTGGCGAAGGTTAAGGAGAAGGCGAATTCGACTTACGAACGTCTGCCTGCCTTGCCCGCTCAAGATCTGAAAACGGCCACACAGACAGGAGATATGCCTGCCCTCACGAAGGAGGAGGCCGAGAAGATTCTTGCCCAGGCACGTTCTCAAGGAATTACGCCTGAGGAGATTTTCTCGGGACAAGACGACGAGACTGCAGAACCAAGCGCGCCGCCGGAGTCTGAAGGTTTACTTCATCTTGATGATGAGGAGGTTGACGATCTATTCTCTGGTTTGACCGAGAAGGCGCAACCTGAGGTCACCAAAGAGACTCTGGCTCAGATCAAGCAAGGCGAGGCCGATGAGATCGCTGAGCCCACTGGAGAAGCGCAGGAAGAGCCGGAGTCCGGCAAACCCTTACTCAATCTTGACGACAAAGACGTTGACGATATCTTCTCTGGATTGACGGAGAAACCACAACCAGATGTCACAGAAAGTCTACTCTTCAAAGGCAAGCAGGAAGAACCGGCAGAAGAGGAGAAAGTTGAAACTAGCGGGTTGCTCAATCTGGGCGACAAAGATGTTGATGACATTTTCTCCGGACTCACTGAAACTGCACAGCCCGAAGTCACCGAAGAGACTCTCGCGAAAGTCAGGCAGGAAGGGCAGGAAGAGCCGACCGATAATTCCGCAACAGAAGAAGTGCAGGAAGAGGGTGGGCTTCTCAATCTTGGTGACAAAGATGTGGACGATATCTTCTCCGGTTTGACCGAGAAGGCGCAACCGACCGTTAATGAAGAGACTCTTGCTAAAGTCAAACAAATCGAAGAGCCGAGCGAGGCTGCACAGGCGGAAGAAGAAGCGGAAGGTGGTCTGCTCAGTCTCGGCGACAAGGACATGGATGATATTTTCTCAGGTCTGACTGAGAGTGCTCAGCCGGAAGCGACGCAGGAAACTATATCCAAGCTGCGAGCCAAGGAAACTGAAGAGCTTCCGGCGCCGAAAGCGGAAAAACTAGCAGAGCCCGCTGAATCCGGTGAATCCGGGGGGTTATTCAATCTCAAGGATAAGGATGTAGATGATATCTTCTCTACTCTCACCGAGGAAAATCAGGACAAATTAACCCAGGAATCGCTTGAACGACTTCAGGCGAAGAAGACGCAGGAAGCCGCAGAAATTAACGCGAGGTTGGCTGAGGAGAACGC
>CAYTDR010000127.1:0-12592 GCA_964436185.1 uncultured Candidatus Obscuribacterales bacterium
TGTCTGGCAAAGTTTACGACGGCTTCGAGATCCGGCACGTCCAGAAGCGGATTCGAGATTGTCTCCACATAGATCGCACGAGTAGTGCTTCGTAGCATTTTTGCCCACTCTTGCGGTCCGCCTCGAAGAAAATCAAATGTGATTCCCAGGCGGGGAAGATCTTTGGTGAGAAGATCGTAAGTGCCACCATACAAACAATCTTGAATCAATAGATGATCGCCAGTGCCGAGCAAGCTCAAGAAAGCAGTCGAGATTGCCGCCATACCACTGGCAGTGACAACTGCGGCCTCCGCGTTCTCGAGAGAGGCTAGCTTTTGATGGATGGCTATGTGATTGGGAGTGTTGTTGAGACGGATGTATTTAATATCGTGGTAGTTATCTTGTCCACCATATTCGAAGGTCGACGATTGAAAGATCGGCAGGCTCACGGCTCCGCAGATTGTTTTCTCCGGCTCTCCTGCATGAATCAGCCTGGTCTCGAGACCCTTATACGAGCGCGCCATAAATTACTCCGTCAAAAATATCCGCTGAGATTATAAGAGATATGTCTTCGTGGCGCCTTAACTAATTCGTTACATACGAGCGCTACGATTCTTGAATTCTTCCCGCTCCAATTCGAGGTGACAATGAAACGGTCACCTCATCTTTGCATGGCACCATATATAGTGGCTCAATTAATCTCTTGCGATGTCGAGAACTTGCATGTTCTGCATAGACTCTCTCATACACAGAGCGTTTCTCGAGGAGGAGATGAGCTATGACAGATTTGGATGTTACACATCGATCGGCAATGCTTGAACTGGGAGCATCACTTAATAGTAATTTCGATCGGATAGACAAGAATCGTGATGGACAGCTTAGTTGCGGAGAGCTAAAGGGAGCCTCGGAGGGACACGAGTTAAGCGTCGCCGATCGCGCGCTCGCTAAGTTCGCCAGTGAACACGTAAATGAACTTGCTTCTCTATTTAATGGATTCAACAAACAGACTGAGGAGAGGCGCAAGTCAGAGCAGGTTCGCACTTCACCGGAGCCACAGAACATTGAACGTCTTGATATTAATGTTCTACTCCGCGCCGCAGGTAATACCACGGTAGGAGATCCGTTCGATGCATTCAAGAAAATTCGTGTGGGGGGATGGACGGCAGCTGGTGCTGGATATGGTGCTTACTCCACATTTGCAGCGGGTCCCGTCGGTGCTATCGCTGGAACCGCTATCGGCGGCGGGTTTGGATGGGGCTTCAGTAAATTGACGCATCGCATGATTTATGGCAGCTCCGACAGCTATTATCAACAAAAATCCAACACCCTGCAGAACATGGACCTTTCGAAGTTCCCACGAAGATAGTATTCGGACAATAGAGTCCCGGTAGTTCTGAAAATAAATTGTATAAGGCGAATTTGAGAAAGCCTTGTTCAATTCAGCAATTGCTTTTGAGAATTGCCGGGACTCACTTATACGTAACGCTAAAGCTTGAACAGCTCGTCGCTCAGTCCGACGTTTGTTTTGATATCAGTCCATTTGCTCAAGCAGGGATTCTTGTAGTCGTAGTCATCCCAGCGCACAGGCAAGTAACTCTTTGGATGGACGAACACACGCTTTGCGATCTCTTCCGGTTCCTTTTCGCGATAGAGCTCGAGAACGTAAGTCGGCTCGGCAACGCCTTTTACAGTCATCGGTTTTTCGCTGACGCGCGAAGCATAACCTTGCTTGAGTCGTTTTTCCAGGAGTTTCGCTAGTGACAGGAAGTCTGAGTCTTCCATCTTGTCACCATTGGCCGCATTGAGCATTTTGTCGTCGGGCGAGAGTGTGAGAGTGACGAAACTAGTCATTCCGCCACCATGAGCGCGAGCCTTTCCATCCTTGCCTATGACAGCGACCGATCCTTTGTTGAACTCGCCGATCTCTTCAATTCTCATCAGCTTCGGCTTCTTGAAAGACAGCTTGCCTTTGTCTACGAGAGTGGAGCCTTTCTTGAAAATTTTGGTCTCGAACAACAACGTGTAGTCGTTTAGCTCTTCCGCGCTTTTGGTCATACTCTCAATGAAAGTTTTGCCATCTTTCATTGGCTCCACAAGCTGACCATGGCTGTTGAAGTTGTCCTTGAGCAGCTCCTGCTGGCTGAGTGCTTTGGACGCGAACACAGGCTCTGCTGACAGCGTCAAACTCGTGCACAAAGCTAACACATTCAAAAAGGCGGAGCGGTTCTGGAAAAATTCGCGAATCATATGGTCCCTCGATGAAGTCTCTCACTTGGTTTGTCCTTACAAACTCGGTGAGCAAGACATTTGCATTTGAACAGCAGCAGTCAGCATTATATTACGGTTTCTTCTTGTCAGCCACCGACGTATGGTCGTGCAGGATCTTCCATTGTCCGTGGTCGGAGACGAAGACCAGGCTAAACGTTCCATCTAGATGCGCTTCGCCTTTTCGTTCCAGATGCCAATGTCCGATGCATAGTGCGTTGTCCTTGCCGAGCGGAAACACCTTCAAATCAGCA
Source organism: uncultured Candidatus Obscuribacterales bacterium (assembly GCA_964436185.1). Classification (GTDB taxonomy): domain Bacteria; phylum Cyanobacteriota; class Vampirovibrionia; order Obscuribacterales; family Obscuribacteraceae; genus CAYTDR01. The sequence goes on from CAYTDR010000127.1 coordinate 2,499, forward strand.
AACGAAAGTTTTCCCATCGTCGCTTTATTGTTGCCGTATCGCTTCTCGTATCGTTTTTGCAAGGCATCGAAACCCCAGACTTCGATACCACCTGAGGTGTAAGATAGATCCTTGGACTTCATATAGAACGTCATGAACTTTTCGAGATCGCCTTTGTTCCAGGCGTCTACTTGCTGTTGCATGACGTTCTGCACGGCTGCGTCGACGTTGGCAGGCTTCGCCGTTACCTGAGGGAGTGTCATTACTGCAGCAACTACTAAACCCAATAAAATAAGCAGGTTCGATTTTCGTTTCATTTTGTTTTCCATCATAGTTGATGCGATTGCACCGCAATTAGTGCCGGTACAATCTACGCTCTGAAGCTCGCATCAATGCGATCCAGCTTTCGTAAGAGACCGGGCCAGACTATCGATCCACCAGCTTCTCCCAAAACCACTTTGGCTTGTGCCATGGCACCGGCGATGATTCGCTGATCGATGTTGATTAACTCGCGTCCACCACTCTGAGCTAGCACTTGAATTGCACAGGCGCGTTCGAATAGATACATGTAGACAAAGGCATCTGCTATTGATCCTCCTACGGTGAGAAGTCCATGGTTCCTCAGCATCAAGAAGTGCTTTGCTCCAAGGTCGTTCACCAGGCGGGGTTTCTCATCCTCGTTGAGAGCAATACCTTCGTAGTTATGATATGCAAGTGAGGCATGTACTACCATCGCTTGCTGCGAGATAGGCAGAAGACCCTCTCGTTGACTCGCTACGGCAACACCGTTGGGACAGTGCAAATGTAATACGCACTTGGCATCGGGTCGAGCTTCATGAATCGCGCTATGGATGATGAAACCGGCCGGATTAATTCCATATGGATTGTCCATAACTTTGTTGCCATGGAGATCGATCTTGACGAGACTGGATGCGGTGATCTCGTCGAAGAGCATGCCGTAGGGATTGATCAAGAAATGCTCGTCTGCGCCTGGTACACGAGCCGAGATGTGCGTGAACACCAGGTCATCCAATCCGTACATTGCCACTGCACGATAGCAAGCAGCCAGATTGACTCTTACTTCCCATTCCGCTTCGCTCACGCTGGATTTCACGGACGTTGCAACTGGCATCTCATCGGTTATCATGACTAAACCCTCGCGGTACTCATATAAACGTTGAATAGTACGCCACTGCCATTGCTCTTTCAATATGTAGTGGGTCGGATTTGAGCTTGCTTTCTTGCAGCATCGCAATGGCTCCCAAATAAGAGATGGACAATTCTTGTCGCCATGGTCATGGCTCATGTGTTAACCTTCCAATCCGACTCGTTGAGAGCGACACCGCATAGATGTCAATAATCGTTATTGGATGGCATTTCATACACAACCAAAATCGCAAATGACTACCGAAAAAGTAACCCTTTATCTATTCCGCCATGGCCAGACAGATTGGGCTGTGACAGGTCAGCATACGGGGCGGACCGACATCCCGCTCAACGAGCATGGAAGGGTGCAATCACAGCGATTGAAGACCATTGTCGAAGGACTGGTCTTCACTAAGACTTTCGTCAGTCCACTTTCTAGGGCCAGGGATACTGCCACTATTGCTGGTATCGGAGACGAACGAATCGTTTGCGAGGATCTGGCAGAGTTCGACTACGGAAGATATGAAGGGTTAACTACCGACGAGATTCGTAATGCGGTGCCCGACTGGACTATTTGGACTCACCCTTGTCCGGGAGGAGAGACGCTGCAAGAGGCGAGCGAACGATGCCGGAGAGTCATAGACACAGCCCGTGGCATCAAAGGCAATGTCGCACTTGTTGCGCATGGTCACATTCTCAGAATATTGACTGCCACGTGGCTAGACCTTCCTCCTTCAGAGGGTAAGCACTTCATTCTCGAGACAAGCACAATCTCCGTTCTTTCGTACGAACGTGAGACTCCCGCCATCAAGATCTGGAATGCCGCATTATTGTCCGGCTAACCGACGTGAACTGATTGAAACTAAACTACTAGGGCTAAGACGAGCAGAAAAATGGTTGAACAGGAAAGATTCGATGACATTGTAATTGGTGGCGGTAAGGGCGGCAAATCGCTGGCTATGGCCCTGGGACCCGCTGGACACAAAGTGGCGCTTATCGAGCGAGGACAGATTGGTGGCACTTGCATCAATGTCGCTTGTATCCCGACTAAAACGATGGTGGCAAGTGTCAAGCTTTATGCTCATGCCGTCAAAGCCCATGAGTTCGGCGTTGACATAGCCCAACCAGGACCGAGCTTGAAGGGCATCGTCGAGCGCAAACGTCGTGTCGTCAAGCAAATGGTAGACCAGCACTGGAATCTCTTTGCCACCACACCGAATATGGATTTGATTGTTGGCGCGGCCAGGTTCGTCGGCCCGAAGGTAGTCGAGGTTACGGTCGAAAATGGCAGCACCAGACTGCTGACAGCCGAGCGGATATATATCAATACGGGCAGCAGAACCGCCATTCCTCCAATTCCCGGTTTATCGGAAGTTCCCTATTTAACGAGCACCTCCGTAATGGAACTCGAATCAATTCCGCAACATCTTGCCATTATAGGTGGTGGTTACATCGCACTTGAATTTGCTCAAATTTTCGCGCGTCTAGGCAGCGAAGTCACAGTACTTTTGCGCGGAAGCCGTTTTCTTCCCCGAGAGGATGCCGATATTTCGCAGGCCGTGAAGGAGCTCTTAGAAGCAGATGGAGTGGCATTCCAATCGGATGTAGACATCTCGTCAATCAAGCAGGAGAGCGATGGCTCGATTGTCATTGACGTAAGAGTAGATGGTACGGTACGCGCTGTTGATTGCAGCCATGTCCTTGTTGCCATCGGTCGCACACCGAACACGGAAGAGCTGAACCTCAATGCTACCGGAGTTGATACTGACAAGCGAGGAAACATCATTGTCAACGATCATCTTGTAACGAGTGTCCCCGGTATCTGGGCTCTGGGAGACTGCAACGGAGGACCACTGTTCACGCACGTTTCCTGGGACGATTTTCGCATTGTTCGCGACAACGTTCTGAAAGGAATGGAGCGTTCCACAGTTGATCGCCTGATCCCGTACACCCTGTTTATCGATCCTGAGCTCGGTCGTGTCGGACTTACGGAACAAGAGGCAAGAGCTAAGGGCATCGACATTCTGGTGGCCAAGATTCCAGCCAGCAAAATTCCTCGTGCAACGACATCAGGTGAGACGAGGGGATTCTTGAAAGCGGTCGTCGAGAAGGAGACGGGGAAAATTCTAGGTTGCTCATTCTTGTGTCATTCGGCGGGCGAGATTATGTCGGTTTTGCAGATGGCGATGATCGGCGAACTGTCGTACACCACTGTCCGCGATACCATTTTCACGCATCCGACAATGGCGGAGAGTCTTAATCTCCTATTTGCCGCCGTCTAGTATAGAATCTATCGACGCTTATTCCGTGATCGTCTTGTTCGCCTTTGTTTCATTCGGCGAGCGCGATTATGTCGGTTTTGCAGATGGCGATGATCGGTGAACAATCGGACACCATTGTCCGTGATACCATCTTCACGCATCCGACAATGGCGGAGAGTCTTAATCTCCTATTTGCGACCGTCTAGATAGAATCTATCGACGCTTATTCAGCGATCGTTCTGTTCGTCCGGTTTTTGCTGTTTGCCTTTCGGTGAGCGGTAAATGTTGCCGAGGAAATCGAACATGCCGGTGATCTTGTTGAAAAACGAGCCGTGGAAGTACTGAACTCCGCCCCGCATGGTTTTAACTCGGCTCGGTCCATAAGGGTACCACCACAGACGGTTCGAGCCTCCGGCGCCATCAATGCTTATGTGTTTGATGTTGCATAGATCCATCAGTCCGAACTTGGCATGAGAGCGTCCAAATCCGCTTTTGCGGATGCCTCCCCAGGGAAGCTGCGGGCAGGCATGAGAAAAGAGACAATCGTTGATTAGCACGGTTCCCACATCGAGATCACGTGCTATGTCCTCCGCTCGTTTGAGGTTCTTCCCCCAAACAGTGCCACACAAGCCGAACTCCGAATCATTGGCGAGATCAATTGCTTCGTCCTCGCTATCTACAACCATCACCGGCAATACCGGACCGAACGTTTCTTCCCTCATCAAGCGCATGGAATGATCCACGTCAGTAATAACGGTCGGTTCGTAAAAGTAGCCACCAAGCTCTGTAAGCTGCCGTCCACCGGTCAACACCTTGGCTCCGGCTGCCTTTGCCTCTTCCACTTGGGTGACGATCTTGTCCAGTTGTTCGGCATCGATTACCGGTCCGACGTCCACTGTTTGATCAGCTGCCGGACCTACTTTGAGTGCTTTGGTATGTTCGACGATCTTGGAGAGAAGCTTGTCGGTTCGCTTGCCCTTTAAGAGATACAGCCGCTCTACCGAAGCACAAGCTTGTCCGGCATTTGTGAAGGCACCCCATACGATACCACGTGCTGTCCAGTCTACAGGAGCATCCGGCAAGACAATAGCGGGGTCCTTCCCTCCCAGTTCCAGCGATACTGGAGTGCCTTGCGCAGCGGCCTGCGCCATAACTTTCTGTCCACCGGCCACGCTTCCCGTGAAGATCAGCCGCGCTAGCCTCTCTTCGGATAGGTATCGGCCTGTGTCACGATCGCCTGTCAAGACCTCGACCACCCCAGCCGGAAAGCCAGCCTCAGCGAACAGTTCGCCAATCTTGATGCCGATTAGCGTCGACTTTTCTGAGGGTTTCAAAACTACGACATTGCCCACCATTAATGCCATGGTTATTGTCATCATCGGGATGGAGAACGGATAATTCCAGGGCGATATTACGCCTATTACGCCGAGCGGCTCGTAGGTAATAACGCTCTGCTTGGTCATTAAAAGCGGATTCGACATCGGAATCATCTCGTCCGCCAGCAGACGTTCTATGTTGTCCGTCAGCCATACGCAGGTATCCAGCGGTCCCATTAGCTCAGCGGAGTAGCTCTCCGATAGAGGTTTGCCCACCTCATTGCTCACGAGGTGCGCGATTTCGTCGGCTCTTTTGGCAATCACGTGCCGAAGATTCAGAATTAATCTTGCTTTTTTCTCAAACCTGACCAACCGCCAGTCTTCATAGGTTCTCCAGGCCCGGGCTACCGCATCCTGAACATGTATTCTAGTCATCACTGGAAACTCACCAAGAGTCTCTTTGGTGGCTGGATTGACAGATTGAAGCGTTTGCATCTCGCTGTCATTCACTACTGGTTTCGTCGTAGTCTCCAATTGGTCTGCCCTCATCCTTTCCCTTGTTCTGCGCTTGATCTCTATTGTCTGCTTGACAATCGAGCTGTCATTGCTTGCTGGGCAAAGCTCCGCTGCCGAGTCTCGCGCGCCGCATACTAAATTTGTACCCCGTCAATGGCCGGAAATACAGCAATAAAAACCTCATCAGGATCTCTTGTAACTGATAACACAGGGAAGTCTGCCAGGTTCACGATTCAGCGCGACCATTAAATTGTGCGATGGAGCCCCTCGGTCCGGTTAATTGACGAATTAAACTATTGCCACAGTTTTGCTTTCGGGGTAAATTCGATTACATAATGGGGTAGATATTCAGCCAGGGTTTCTACATTTTGGGATTTAATTTTCATGGTTGATAAAGCAGACGCCGATATCGTAGGTATACAGACAGGCGATAACACGACTGTGCGGATTGAGCTGGGTTCTTCCTTCTTGTTGAAGCAGAGGCGTACCAAGTATCGGAATCTTGCTGAGCTTAACCGCAGCAAAAACAAGCTGGATGCTGCCAGAAGATGTTGTGAAAAGGCGCTCTATATCTCGATGAACATCGGTGATTCCGATGAGCTGACTATTGCCATGGACCTGGAGTCGCTCGGCACGATTCTTTACATGCAGGGAAAACTTGAAGCAGCTCAAGCGATTATGCTGCGAGCAAAACGGCTGAAAGACAGCTATTGATCCGATAGTTCACTGCTAAAGACTATCCGATACCGCACCGCCCGTACCATCTGAGAGGCGTTTGATGGCTTCTCTGGCTGACTCTGCACGCCTGCCTTTCAGACCGTTATCGAGGCTTTGTTGAAACCACTTGAGCGCTAATTTATCATTGCTGTTCTTGTCGTAGGTTTCGCCGAGCGCAAAGGCGAGCACAGGATCCGATTTATTCATGGACGCAGCGTACTTCAATGCCTTCACGGGGGACGATAAATCACCGGCATCTATATATGCTTGTGAGAGCGCTAAAAGCAGCTCCCCGTTGGACGGTGCGAAAGTGCTCGCCTGTTTTAAGATGTCTAATCGGCGTCTATTGTCGCCCTCACCATGTGCTAGTTGTGATACCGCCATTAGTGCATCGAGATTGCCTGGCTCGATCTCTTGTGCCTTGATAGCATTTGGTCTCGCCGCGCTCAAATCGCCGCCCTTCAACTCGCATAATGCGACGGCAATCAGTGCTTCCGGATCGTTTTCGTTCTCTCTGAGCGCGATGCGCGCCAGATTGATTGCTTTTTTCATTCTGTCTCGCGCTGGAGCTCCGGCAAGGGCTACTCTGGCTTCCATCGCTTTGGAAGCAGCAATATACTGTCGCACGCGCCCAATTTCGCGCGCCTCTTCGAGGGCTTTTTCTTCGTCTCCTATCTGCAAATAAATTCGCGCCAGCTCAATATGGGCAGGCGAGAAAACCTGCTCTTGAGCGATTGAAGCCTGCAATGCCTTCATCGCTACACGGAACTCTCCCGAGCGTTCCGCCAGTAAGCCGTGTGCGAACAACGCATTGGCGAGCCTGGGGTTGCCTGCAAGAGCCGCATCGACCAGCGCCTTTGCTTCTTTGACTTTGCCCAATTGAATGAGTGCAATCGCTTTTACAGAGGCGACCTCCGGTGAATCTCCCGCTCCCTCTAGCGTTTTCAAGACGCCCTTGTATTCGCGTTGCCACAACTGAGTTGTCGCCTTAACACTCAACATCTCTGAGTTGTCCGGATAACTTTTGAGTACTCTATTCGCCGCATCAACGGCCTCGCTATAAGCGCCGGCGGAAAGCGCCTCACGGGCGACAAGGATGAAGAACTCCGGCTCCAGGTCCTCATCATGAATTAGTGTTTGCAACTCGAGTGCTATCGCCTGGTGTTTTCCCGCCCGCTTCAAGTTATTGAACACTCGAAGTCGAGCGTCTCTGGTGCCGGGCTCGAGAAGCCCGGCCTTGTTTCCACAGACTCGTGCACGTTCTGCATTGCCCAATTGAGTGTACAATTGTGACAACGCTGACCAGGCCTCGTAACTGGTCGGGTCGATTTTGAGTAGCTGTTCAAACGCTTCGGCAGCCACGACTTTATCGTCTTTGACTAGAAGGCAGGTGGCATACTGAAGATTGGCCGCCACCGACTTGGGATTTAGCGTGACCGCGATACGAGCAGCTTCAGCTGCTTCTTCGGGACGATTTTTCATACGCAGAAGAATCGTCGACATGAGCATATGCAGACCTTCGGAATTACGGCATTTCGGCTGCCATTTTTTTAGCAGCTCCAGAGCGTCCATGTTCTTGCCCTGGGCAAAGAGAGATGATGCCTCCCGCACGCATTGTTTGCACTCCGGACTGACTACCGTAGTTTTGGTACTCTCCGGTGGACTTTTGACCTTCTCCTTCGCACGAGCAACTGCAGTGCCTCCGCAAAACAATATTAGACAGACACTGATAGCCGAAAGTATTACCGAATTCCTGAACATTTGGTTCTCCCGAAACTGCATGACTCTGCTGTTGTTTGTGGATGGCTTTCGTTCAATTGTCGTTGAATAGACAGATTCTGATCGAATACATACTAACCTAATCGGTGAGTCTCATACCTGCCCGCGTCCCGGCGACTAAACGAAGGCAAGACAATGGTGTATAAATGAAGGCAATACCGCGCAGGAGATTTCGTGTCTCACAGTACAGCTAGATCGAAAAAGAAAACTTGCGTTGCCTGCATGGCACTCCTGCAGCTAATGTTCTTTGGAGCCGTTTTAACACAACAAGCAATGGCAGCACCACAGCCGGCGTCCCGACGAGCCGATGGCGGTATTAGTATTTTTGACAGGGCCGAGTCAGCCTACAAGAGTCGCGCCTTTCCTCAAGCACAGTCGTTGTTGCAGACCCTTTTGACCAGCTCTCCTAACAACGCAGAGGCTCATAATCTCATGGGGAAGGTCTATCACCAGGGCGGAAAGGTCGGCTTGGCGATTGACGAATACAAGAAAGCGTTGGCGACCAAACCGCAGTTCCTCGAAGCGAAATTCAATCTGGGAGTGGCAGTTTTCGACCAGGGAAACTATTCTGAAGCAGAACGAATCTTTCAGGAAGCTGTTCGCAAAAAGCCTACCAGCTCTGAGTACAGATACAATCTTGCTATCTCTCAGGAGAGGCTAGGCAAGAAGAAAGAGGCTCTCGACGGCTATCAAAAGTCGGTGAAACTCGATCCCAAAAATGCCTTTGCGCATTTTAGCCTGGGGAAAATTTACCATGCGGAAGGTGCATCCGATAAGGCGATTGCTGAATACAAGCTTGCTATCGCATGCGATCGAAAGTATGTTGCTGCATACAATAACTTGGGAGTTGCATACTCCGACGTGGGCAAATTTCCCGAAGCAATTGCTCAATTTCAGCAGGCCCTGAAGATTGACGCGGGGTATCCGCAAGCGCAGAAGAACCTTGGTTACGCGCAGGCGCACACCAGTCTTGGCATCACTTATTTTACCCAGGGCAAATACGACAAAGCGCTTGAAGAGTACAGCAAGGCGATAGAGATCGATCCGGATTTTGCCGACACTCACTACAACCTCGGGCTCTTTTACCACAGAGAAGGCGACCTGGAAAAAGCGATAACACATTACAAAAGAGCTATTGAGCTGGACCCGAAGAATCCAAAGTCACATAACAACCTTGGTGTTGCTTATGCGAAGATGTCGAAGTTTGATTCGGCACAAGCAGAGTATCAAGCTGCGCTCAAAGTTCAACCGGACTTTGCTGACGCGAAGACGAATCTTGATGCGCTTCTGAAGAAACTAGGCGCAGAAGCTGGAAAAGCATCGGAGTCCTCCAACTGACAGCATTAACTGAGATCTGAGCAAGCTTGCCGTTTTGCTGTTTGCAGGTTGCTTAGAGGGCATCGCCTGCCGACAGAGCGCCGGCTCGAAAATGAGCATTGGTGCTAGTAGTACTTTCGTGTATATTCCCCAAGGATAATGCATTTGCCTATAATCGATGTATTCCCCAAGCAGTATGGGTTTGCCGTTAAGCACCAAATGTATATTCCTTAGGGATTATACATTTGCCTTCAAGCGATGTATTCCCTATGGAGTAAGTATTTACCTGCTCAACTTCCGGTGTATAGTCCATAGGGATTATGCATTGGCGATAAGCCTCCGGTTCCAGTAAAGATGGATAAAGACGTCATATGGAGGGTTCCGGCAAGGGTTGCTCTGCATTGATTTTATTCAATGCTAGCTCCGATTCTCTCCTCACATTGAATAGGGTTCTCCCGAGACATAGTCGACTGTTGAAAAACTGCGAACTTTGAGCTCGCAGTCCGGTCTGAGTTGTTTGAATTCGGCGATCACGGGTTTGGCTTTTGGGTCAAAGGTACCGATGTAAACGATTCGCAGTGATTTGATGGGTGTAAGCGCTAAAAGCTCACTAACCCTAAATCTCGATTGATTCAGAGCGAGTGACTTCAGGTTTGTGCAACTCCCGAGTTTGACTAATGCACCCGGCTGAAATCCGCAGGCTGTAAGTTTGATGTTCGTCAAGCTTGTCCATTTTGCCAGTATTTCCGTGCACTCAGTGGAAATATATGCGCGATGCAAGCATAGAGTTCGCAGACCCTTAATAGATCTAAGAGCCCTTATTCGCTCTGTATCAAGTTTTGATTGCTCCGAAGACGGTGAGGCAATTTTGACGCTTATGAGGGAAGGGCAGTGTTTGAGACCAGCCACGGACAAATCGTTGAGCAGTGTTGGCGGAACAACAATGTGAACCAGAGTTCTGGATTGCAGATTTGACAATCCGTGGGCACTTAGATTCTTGCACGACAAAAGGGTCAGCTGAGTGAGTTTTGTGAACTTGTTGAGAGTAAGGATATCATCGTCC
>CAYTDR010000128.1:0-12590 GCA_964436185.1 uncultured Candidatus Obscuribacterales bacterium
CGGGACAAATGCCGGAGAGGATCTTTTCCATCATGCGCTCGAAGCCGACTCTCGCCTTGACCGACCTGCCACCAACATACAAAGTATCGTTCGAGACTGAAGCCCATACCTGGCGGTGCGGGATCATCGCCATCGACACTCCGATGATGATCAGGAGAAACGCAGGATAAACAATCGGAATGCCCGGATCCCGTTTGTATTGCAAACCGGTGATTGGTACAACGCCGACGAACTTGAGCGACACTCCGCCGAGATCGACCTTGTGATTAACAGGAATCTCTGCGACTAGCTTTGGAGCCGGCCATTCGGAACGTTTGGCAAAAAGTCTCATGGGCGAACTTTGATCCAGTACGCTGAAAATCAGGATGGAGTCCTTGTCTAGCGGCATCATGGCCGCATACCGTTTGCCCATCGGCTGCAGGGTCAGGTTTTTGATCTGTCCGCTGAAACTGACTCTCAGTTGATCGAGTCCCCATGTGGACTGGTAGATATCTACGTCATCGTAGGAGAGCGGATTGTTAACCGAGATCTCTCCACGTTTCAGTTTTTCGCCCTTGGGTCCTATGACTTGCAAGTCCGAATACCATTGTTTCGCTTCGCCGGTCGGATAGTTCTCACGCCTGGTGGAAAGAACTTTGACACCCCAATTGGGCAGACTTCCTATCCACAACTTTGAATGCTGAGAATCGGCGAAAGTCATTGTGTCGCCGAGCCGTACCGGTGTGAAACCGGAAAAACCTGTCCATGAAGTCACGGTCACTCCCGCCAGCAGGCTGAGAAGACCTATATGAGTGACGGTTGCCGCAAGGCGTCCATACTTTCCGTACTCAGCAGTGAGCGATTCACCGACCATCTCGATTCGAAACCTTCGTCTCGACAGCTCGACGGCAAGCCGTCCCAGAGCTTCGGATGTTGGACCGGGGATCGCTACCTCTTTTGCATATGGCATGCGCGAAATCTGTTCGCCCTTCAGGAAGGGCATCTTCGCCTTCATTGTCCGCACTTTCGGGAAGACACGTTGGAAGCTGCATGCCACCATGTTGACCGTAAGCATGCCGATAAGGAAAAGAAAGAACGGCGAATGGAATACATCCGACATGCCGATTGAGATAAGGAAGTTAGCCATATCAGCAGGAAACGTCTCGAAGACCTTTTCCCGTCCGGATTGTGCTTCCTGCGGGCACCAGGCTCCTGCCAGAATCGTTGTGGCGATTAAAGAGATGAGCAGGATTGTCAGCTTCACGGAGGCGAAGAATGAGACTCTAGGCTTCGGAAGAATGCCACCACCGGCTGTGCTCAGCGCAACAGCTTCTGCTTCTGTCGTAGTCTTAAGGTCCGATACCGGTGTTTCCATCAATCGTCTTAGTCTCCGGCTAGCTCCGTCAACCCGCTTCTAATCTCTTCCAGATTCAACTCGAAAAGCTGAGTTGCTTCATCGAAGTTTTGACGCGCCAGAGCTAGATAAGTTTCCTCGTCCAGCCGGCAGAGGCGCTCTACGAGCTCTTCCTTCATCTTGGTATCACAGGCAGTGCTGGAATGAAATTCTTGAATGCGATCGTAGACAAAGTCTGCATACAGTTTGTAGCGGTCTATATCCTTTACCAGCGCAGCTGAAATGCGATTCATCAGTGCCTTCTCCAGTGATGGAGAGAGCCCATCGGTGGATATGCTCAATTTGATACGACCACGCCTCAACCAGGTCGGCAAGGTGAAATCGTTGCTCAAATTAGGACCGGCCTGACTGAAGAGCACACCCTGCTGTTTAGCTCTATGAGCTAATTTCACATTATCGCGTACTGATGTTCCGAAAGCACAAACCAGGAAGTACTTTTCCAGGTCCTTCTCTCCGCCGATAATCGAGTCGTATTCGTTTTCGAGGATCGTCAACCTGTGCGAGTAGGTAAGCGTAAGATTCCGAATTGCTGCACCATACGAGTGTCCTGCCACTTCGATTGTGGCATCGGTTTGGATGAGCTTGCGCAGAAGTTCGAGCACGCTTTCGTCAGCTCCAGTGAAGGAGCCGACCACTAGAATTTTCTTGCCATAAAGATTCAAACCGACAGGCAAGTAGTATTTGCTTTCGAAGGGCGCAGGCTGTGGCGACTCGCCGTTTTTCGAGGGGGCACTTTCACTTGAGTTGTCTATCCTTGAATCTGTCATGCGTCTTCTCTGGCTTGTCTAAACAACTGGAGTGAATGAGTAGATCGACTAACTGGTTCGGCTCGCTACGTAGTCTGAAAGTGAAGCCAGCGCATCCTTATATTCCGATGGCTCGAGGGCCAGGAGACAATCTTTGCTCTCGTTGGCGTATCGGTTCGCCATATCGATAGTCTTTTCAACGCCGCCACTTCTTTCGATTAGCGCAAGTGCTTGTGCTACGCCCTCATCGTCGCAGATGCGGCGAGTTTCTATCAGCTCTTTCAATGTACGAGAAGCATCGTCGCCTTGCTCGAGGACGAACAAAGCCGGCGCGGTAATCAAGCCGTTGCGCAAATCGCCACCTACTGCCTTGCCGGTGGTTTTGCTGTCGCCGGTGATGTCGAGCAGGTCGTCGACAATTTGGAAGCAGATGCCGAGCTTGCGTCCGTACTCTTTTAGTGATTGCACTGTCTCGTTGGGGCAGCCATTAAGAATAGAACCGGAGTGGCTGCCGGCGGAGAAGAGAGAAGCAGTCTTGGAGACGGATTTGCCGATGTAGTGATCCCAGTTGACTGTGGTGGCGAACTGCTGGCGCATCTGCTTGATCTCGCCGGCGCAAAGATCGCCAAGTACCTGTCCATAAATGCCGACGATCACCGGATTCATGATTCTAGCCAGGCAGATGGAAGCTTGTGCGAAAAGCAGATCACCCATGAGTACTGCAATCTTGTCGTTCCACTTCTTGTTGACCGTTTCGTGTCCGCGTCTAACGGAAGCACGATCGATCACATCATCGTGGACGAGACTGGCTGTATGAATCAGTTCGGTGAGAACCGCCAGGATGATATGCAAGCGGCTGAGCCCGTTAGAGCGATCGCGTGCAGTAGCCTGAGAGGCGAGAAGCACGATGAGCGGACGAATTCGCTTGCCGCCGGACTGAAAAATTTGCTTGAGCAGCTCTTCCACAAACGGGTTGTCATCGATGAGGTTGGTTCTCAACCAATCCTCGACGAGGTTCATCTCGTCGATTACTAGATTGGTCAGGTCTTTAATCGACCGTCCGTTTGAGCTGGTCGGTATTAATTCGGATGCTGTATTCATCAAGTTAAAATAGTTGTCAATTGAGTCAGACAAGCTTGTCACACATGCTAATTCGCAGTCAATGTTGGGAGGCTTATTCTCAAAGAAGCTAAACTATAAGGAGCCTAAAATCCTTCTTACTAGTGTCTTGAGAATATTCACAAAAGACGGCGAACAGTTGGCAAGAATAAGTTTCGCTACATAATTGTTGGTAATATTGTCAGTGAATACTCGCCGGTCCTGCTGAATTCCGGAGCCTAACCAAGTGCTAAAAGAGCTGAAAGAGCAGATTCTCAGAAAAGAAATAACGCTGTCCGAGGCGTTACCTCGAGTGCTGCCGGAGCTTCGTGGAAGGGTTTCTGACGAGAAGCTGTTGTGGCTTTCCAGAGAATTGCAGGGATATGACGATGCTCTTGATTTTTATCGGGGCACCTCTCATGGCTTGCCCCCGTATCGAATCGTGAAGGGAACTCTATATCGTGTCGGTCAAGACGGATCAATAACTCCCATGACGCATCCATATGCGCAACGATCGGATTTCTTTCTCAGTGCACCAATATCTTGGTTGGAGCAGGAAGCGAAAGTGCCGGGAGACGAATCGCTTATTGAGTTGACCGAGTTTAGTGCATTCAAGATAATCGGTGACCATGGCGTCGTCTGCGCTTGCGCTAAAAACGATGTGAGGCGCCTGGTGTCTGCGTTCCAGGTGCGATTGCTGCGCCTCTTCGATGAGCTCATTCGGGGCCCCGTACCGCGTCCCTGATTGCATTTCGAACAGTCACGCTTAGCGCTTAGTTCGAAAATCCGCGATAAATCAATGGCTGTGGTTCTGTATCGGCGAATTCCGTCATCTTGACGAAGTCGTCAATCATGAATCTATTGGACGATTTGGAACAAACAGGATCCGTTTTCGCTGCATCACCGGTGATAGCAAAAGCCTGACATCGGCAGCCTCCGAAATCCTCGAATCGGCGCTCGCATGAGCGACATGGCTCCTCCATCCAGTCGAGACCTCGAAACCGATTGAACGCATCGGACTCGAACCAGATCGAATGCAACGAGCTGGAACGAACGTTTGGAAACTCAAGCGAATCGATCGAGTAAGCAGAAGGGCAAGGAAGCGCCATCCCCGAGGGACTTATCGTAAGCTGCCTTGTCGCCCAGCCTCCCATGCAGGGTTTCGGATATTGAGAATAGAAGTCAGGAACCACCCAGATAAGCTCTATTTTTCCTCTTAAGCGTTCCTTCCATTCCAGAAAACTGGCTTGAGCGCGGAGAATCTGATCTTTAGTAGGCAGGAGCCGGCTGATGTTTTTCAGCGCCCAGCCATGGTACTGGCAGTTGGCAAGCTCGATCTTTCTGTCATTGTATGTGGTGCACTTGCGCACAATTGAATCGCGGGAGTCTATGTTGAGTCGATGGAGGACGCAATTGAGCGTCAAGGATAGGTTGCTCTCGCTAACCAGTGATGCAACCTGCAGCTTCTTCGCGTGCAGATCTAGACCGGCAATCTCCTCGGAAGTCTCCGGATCGTGCGACTGCAAACTCAGTTGAATCGAGTCGAGTCCGGCAGTTTCCATTTCCTTCAATCTTGCTGCATCCAATCCGATGCCGCTAGTGATGAGGTTCACGTATAAATCTAACTCTCTGCACCGGCGGACTAATGTCTCGATTCCCGCCTTGGCAAGCGGCTCTCCGCCTGAAAGATGAATCTGATGCACTCCTAGTTTTGCTGCTTGTTCGAAAACATCGCACCAGGTCTGGCAGTCCATTTCCTCTGATGGGCGGGAAAGTTTCGTCGGATTCGAGCAGTAAAGGCAGTGTAGCGGGCAGGCATGAGTAAGCTCTGCCAGGAGTGCATAAGGCGATTCTATCTGCGAACTAAGAGACAATTTCGATCCATCCCCTGCGCGCAGCTTCCTTGAGAAACTCGCGGACATCGGCTTCAATGTTATCCGCCTGGAACTGTTCCTCTAATAGAGTAAGCATCTCATCGAAGGTGCAGGACCCGTCGCAAAGGGAGAGGATACCGGCGCTGGTATTATTCAGCTTTATCACTAGCTCGGGCAGCAGGAGAACCTGGCAGTTTCTCACCGTATCGTCTTTCAGGCGCGCATTCTTGACGAGGAGGAATCGACTTTCTGTTTTGATCTCTGCTAATTCCCTTCGATCAGACACCGCTTTTAACCTCCTGCGGAAGACAGGCAAACTCTATGCAATCGAGGATGCTCCACAACACATCGCACTTGAACTCCAGGGCAGCAATCGCCTTGTCCTGCATCTCTTTGTTGACCCCGTGTGTCACCACCAGATCGAGGGCGTGGTCCGCATCGCGCGGGGCTTGATCGAGGCGTTTTCGGAAATAATCGAGCCCGTCTGTAGCAACCCAGGGATAGTGAGTCTGAAACACTTGCAAACGCTGCGATACCAAATCCGGTGCGAATAGTTCGGTCAATGACGAGGCGACTGCCTCATACCAGCTCGATAGACGACAAAAGTTGACGTATGCGTCGACGGCAAATCGAACGCCAGGCAAAACCGAATTCATTGACTGAAGCTGGCTGGGATCAACTCCGGCCGCTGCGCCCAGATCAATCCAGGCGTCTATTCCACCTCTGCCAGTTGGATGCGCTGTTGTTGCTGCACCGTCGAGACTGTTCGAATATGCGATCGGCGGGCCATCATGATCGATAATCCGTTGAATCCAGATACGGCGAGAATCACGGAAGGGAAGCTTACTCACAATCAGCGAATCCTTTATGGGAAGGCAAGCTTGATAATAAAATCTGTTGACAATCCAGGCGCGAATTTCAGGCGCGGTGAGCTGACCTCGGTGCATTCGCTGGTGGAAAGGATGTTTGTCGTGGTAGCGGCGCATGCCCACTTGTTTTAAATTGGCGATAAATTCATCCTTGCCAAAAATGTCAGACATTCTTTCTCCAGATATGCACCAAATTGAACACCACCAATTGCAACCGCTGAGTATAGCGCATCGTCTGCACGATTCGAGGGAGCAGTTTTTCTTGTGCACCAATTGCATTTAAGCAGTTAACGGCAATGCCATTAACTGCTTAAGAACTTTGTCCAGCACTTTCTTCGTGCGTTGCTTTTATTGCTGGTGGAAGTTAGAGGTTCGGAATCATGCGCAACACCTGTGCACGTTCATTGCCTGGATCTAGCTTCATTACTGTGTCTAAGCACTTCTTGGCGCCTTCGAAATCTTTCTGTTTTCGTTTGCACTCTGCTAAATGGAGCCATGCATTGACGTAGCTTGGATTGATGTCGAGTGCCTTTTGCAAAAGAGCCTCGCCTTCTTTGAGTCGGCCTTGCTCGACATACTGACTGCCCAGATTGCCATAGGGCCACTCGAACTTCGGATACTTCTTGATGCAGCCGAGCCAGATCTTTTCAGCCTCTACCGGAGAGCTCTCGTTGAACCCCATGATATTCTCGGTCACGGCTTCCTGGCTGACTGGATATTTGGGCACTTTCGTATTCAAGTAGCGCTCAGCATTTTTCGCATCCGCAGAGCTTCCGCCCAGTTTAATTGCCCGTTGAAGAGACTCTCTGGCTTGCTCGGTCCAACCTACTGTTTTGTATTTAACTCCCAGCTCGTAGTACTCATGTGCGGTTTTGCCGTCAGGAACCTTGTTGGGCGGAGTGAATCCGTTCAATGCCACCAGCATAACCAGACCGAACATCGCGATACTGCTAGCTATTCCTACAACCGGACGCAATTTTGGATGTACTTTTGTCCCAATTCCATGATTTACGCTAAATGCGTCTTTTCCTACTGATACCAACAATGGTTTATTTTTATCAGGGTCAAAAAATACGTTGCCGACCACGGGTTTGGTGTGGAAAGCCGCAGGAGTCTGGCGCGACTGAATATCAAACTCCAGAGATGTTCCTGCCGGAAGTCCGGCAGCTCCCTTTGAGACCAGACCTTCAAATACTACGGGGAAGAATCCAGTCTTGCATAGAGAGATGGTTACTCTTTCGCAACGAGCCTTTTGCAATTGTTTTGACAGAATACTGCAGCGATATTTTCCATATAGTGAGGTTGCTGCTTGTTTTGCAGCAAATACGGCGACGATTGCAAATAGGATAAGACTCGTTTGTTCGAAACTAATGAAACTCACTAACACAGCTATGAAAATGAGAGTTATTGCTCTTTCGACCCATGGAAAGGTTTGTTTCGAGGTAGCTGACTTGGCTAGCTCTTCCGGTGTGCCGGTTACTTCCTCTTGCTGCTCGCCCTCTGAAGCGGGACTCTCGGCAAAAAATGATTGTTGCTCCTCGTGCACCTGTTCCTTCATTCCATGGTATAGCCTTATCTCATCCAGCTCTTTCTCGATCATTTGAGCTTCTTGCGAGCGACCCACTGCACGAAGCGAGTCGGCGTACGCCGGAAGAGCCAGGGTAAGCTCGGGATACACAGGATTTCGTCGCTCTCGATGAATGGAGATCGCCAACTCCAGATTCTGGACGGCAGTTTCGTGATCTCCTTTGTCATTCGCCAGCCGACCCAATAGACTGTAAGCTTCAGCCAATTGCGCTGCAGTTGGAGTCAGGTAGGTACCCCAAGCTTCTAGTGCCAGTTTCGCTTCGCTTTCTGCCTCGGTTTTCTTTCCACATCCGTACAAAGCTTGTGCTCGGTTTGAACGAATGTTTCCCTCCAGTAATTTCGATCTGTTTGAGCCACGCTGATACGTCTGCTCTGCCAGGTTGCCAAAACGCAAGGCGGATTCGAAATCTCGCACCCAAGCGCCTCCCCAGGCCATGTTGTTATAGACATAGGCGATGTGATCTGGAACTGCTTCTGCGCCGAAGTCCGGCAATGATTTGATTTTTGACCAGATCGCTCTACCTTCTTCGAACCGTCCGGTCATGCACAATTCGCCGACAATAATCGACTGAACCAGCCAAATTGCTTCCTGATTCTTGCTCGACGGCGATCGTTGATAAACCTCATTCGTACTCGTTACAAGCTTTTCGGAGAGTTTGATTGCTTCTGTGTAGCGGCCGGCATTAAAAAGCATTTGCATTTGCCCTGCCTCGTGCGCAAAAGCAAGGTGTTTGGGGACCAACGGTGAGAACTTGCAAGGCAAATCGAGAAAACGCATGAACTTCAGCGCCAGAGGAAATCTTCCCTGGTCTTCATATAAGGAGGCAAGGTTGATAAAAGGTAGTGCGCTGACGCCGAAGAATGGGGCAAAGACGATGCCGGTTCCCGCGCCGGCGTAGTTGCAAATTTCCGCCAGCATTGCGTGACCGGAGACCTTGAGTTGACGCTGAACGAAATAGGTAGCCGTTGGTCCAACCAGATTGATGGCGAGGAACGCGCTGAGCGCACACTCGTGAAGAATGGTCAA
The DNA here is from genome assembly GCA_964436185.1 of uncultured Candidatus Obscuribacterales bacterium. Taxonomy (GTDB): domain Bacteria; phylum Cyanobacteriota; class Vampirovibrionia; order Obscuribacterales; family Obscuribacteraceae; genus CAYTDR01. Next base: position 8,595 of record CAYTDR010000128.1, read on the forward strand.
AGGAAGTCCGATAGAAAGAGAAAGCCCTAACGGCAAGCCAATCATTGCGGCTAGACGTGTCTGTTTGCGTTCCGCCTCCATGTCAGAGGCAAGCAAACGGTCGGTTTGGAGGTTGTTCATATGTTTTCCTCTTAGTAAAATGCTCGAAAGTCCGGTTGCGACATTTGTCAGGGCTGCAGCTATCTTAATTGGATTTTTCGGCGTCGCTTGACATGCGTATTATTCATTAATATTCCCTGGAACCAGAAGAACAACCCAGAGCGAATGGGAGTTTGCTGCTCCCAATTGGAGCTGCAAAAGGTCGGTTCGTTGTCGAATGAGGTGGTTTTTTCAATCGTATCAGCCTGATGTGAGTTCGGCGTGAGATTGGCTCTGGCGCGATGGAAGCGGCTGGCTGAAGCTGGAGCCGATAAGAATGGCGAGGTTGATCACTCTGGATACGTTTGAAGAGCACCGTCAGAGTTCGAACTTGCTTCCTTCTTCGCCTAACGAAACACTTGCGCCCTTTGCTTGTACCGCCTCGTCCGAGCCGATAAGCAAAATGGGATTGGTATTATTGATGTGAAACAGTACCGTATCTAATGGCGCCGTGTTGCGTCGACGACGTCGATCGTTGATGTCGTTGATACCATGAATAATACCGCCATCCGCGAAAAGCGCCAGATGTCCCATCTGCGCAGATGTTGTCTTGCTAACGCCGGCTCTATCCAGGTCATCATCGTATGAGCATGTACCGTCAATGAACAAAAGATCGACATCAGCGGCCAGGTTCATTATCTCGTCAGTCATGGCGCTGAGTTGCGGAATCACCAGAACAGAGCGGCCGGATTGCATGTCCTGCAGACGATAGCCGAGTACCCAGGCTGATTCGTCCGCCTTCTCGCCTGAATTAGACCGGATGTATTTCGGTGGCTTTCTCCCGACTTCGATGGACTGCACCTGAATTCTTCTATCATCTATGTAGAACGGAGCCGCAGGCGCTATTTCGGTCCATTTGTAGCTCGAGTAGTTCTCCAGCATTGTCGCAACCGGGAAACTCTGCCTGAGCGCATGGAGAACATTTGTTGGACCAAATACTTCGATAGAAGCGTTCTCTCTCAAGACCAAGAGACCGACTGTATGGTCGAGTTCTGCATCTGTCAGCAGGATGCCCTTGATTGGAGAGTTTCGAACCGGAGAGGGAGTGGGAATGAGTGCAGGGCAGCTCTCAATCTGCAGACGAACATCAGGCGTGGCATTGACTAAGTACCAATTCTCACCCGCGCCTGAGACTGCCAGGGAGGCATGCATACGTCTGTGCTTTCCCTGGTCCGCCTGCCGAGCCTGCGTGCAACCAGCACAACTGCAGTTCCACTGTGGAACACCGCCGCCTGCACTGGTTCCAATCACATAGAGTTGCATCTAGGCTAGAACGAATACTTTATTCGTGGAAAAAGTACGCCGTAACCTCAGCTCCGACGACGATAATCTCAAAAGTTGGTTTTTCCCACATCTTCGTTCGCCTCGCATTGGGTACCACTTGCTAAAATATCACCCAATGTCGAGGGATTTCAATCGGACGTCAGATTAACTGCCAATTGGTGGTTTGATGAACGACCGGCGAAGGTCCCGTCCGCAGGTTGCCTGGGCTTGTCGAAATAGGTCACTCAAATGTCTGTTAATGCAAAAGAATTGGTAGGTCTCGATCTTCAGGAACGAGTGGGAAGCATCCAGAAGATGTTGCAAAGCGAAAATCTTGATGGGTGGTTGTTCTACTACTTTAAGGAGAACGATCCGATCGCTTTCAGTATTTTGGGCCGAGACCCGAAAGGGCATTTCTCCCGCCGGTGGTTCTATTTTGTCCCCGCCTCCGGAGAGCCAGTGAAACTTGTGCATCGAATCGAGATGGGCGTACTGGACGATCTGCCAGGCTCGAAGAGCGTCTATCTGAGCTGGAAAGAGCTCGAGGGGCGGTTGAAAGATATGCTTTCCGGCAGGAGCCGGGTGGCGATGCAGTATTCGCCTCGCAATGCCGTCCCCTATGTGTCGCGGGTGGACGCGGGCACAGTCGAGCTCATTCAGGGAGTCGGAGTGGAGGTAGTTTCATCGGCGAACCTCGTCCAGGCCTTCGAGGCTCGCTGGAACGATAGCCAGCTCGAGACTCACAAATTTGCAGTCACCAGCCTCCGATCCGTTGTGGATGAAACCTTTGGCGAGGTGAAGCGTTCTATCGATAGCGGAATCGAGATCAACGAATACGACATTCAGTGCTTCATGATGTCGCGGTTCGAGCACTACGGATTGACGACCAACTCACCTCCGATAGTGGCAATCAATGAGCACAGCGGCAGTCCGCATTATCAACCGACGAAAGAGATACATTCACCTGTCAAGAAAGGAGACTTCCTTCTCATCGATCTCTGGGCGAAGAGAAAGGACGACCCGCTGGCTATTTATGGCGACATCACCTGGACCGGTTTCATCGGCAAAGAAGTGCCCGAAAAGTACACTCAGATCTTTGATATCGTCGCCGGTGCGCGTGACGCGGCGGTGGATTTTGTCAGGGCAGCAGTGGCGGATGGAAAGACTCTCTACGGCTGCGAAGTTGACGATGTGGCACGAAAGTACATAACTGATGCCGGATACGGAGAATACTTCGTGCACCGCACCGGTCATTCTATCGGAGTCGAGGTACACGGCAACGGGGCGAACATCGATAATCTGGAGACCAGGGAGGAACGCAAACTCATTCCTCAAACCGGCTTTTCGATCGAACCCGGAATCTATATGGATGAGTTCGGTGTGCGAAGTGAGATTGATGTGTACCTGGGCGACGGCAGCGTGGAGATCTTCGGGCAACCGATCCAGCGGTCAGTAGTTCCCATCCTCGCCTGAGCACGCCATGAGCACTCCAAGAATCGTCTCGCTAATCGCCAGCTCCACTGAACTTATTTTCGCTCTGGGCATGGGAGAGTTCATGGTCGGACGATCTCACGAGTGTGACTATCCGCCGCAAGTGAAGAGCCTTCCGCAGTGCACCAGCCCGAAGTTTCGAACGGACGGTACAAGCTACGAGATCGATCAACGTGTGCGCGCGATAGTGCAGGAATCGCTCAGCGTCTACAGAGTTGATGCAGGAATAGTGGACAGTCTTCAGCCGACCCACATTATCACGCAGGCACAGTGTGAAGTTTGCGCAGTCAGTTTGAAAGATGTGGAAGCGGCTTGTATAGAGCTTATATCGTCCGCGCCTGAAGTGGTATCACTGGAGCCGAACTGTCTCGAGGATATCTTCATCGACATCGCAAAAGTGGCTTCAGCTCTGGATATAGTCGAAACTGGCGATAGTCTTCAATCGCGTATGCGCGCGCGTATAGAAGAGGTTTCAACCCTCGCAAAGGCAGAGAGTGAGCGGCGTGGGCTGCGACCGACAGTTGCGTGCATCGAGTGGATTGAACCACTGATGGCGGCAGGCAACTGGATGCCCGAGCTGATTGAGCTGGCGTTCGGCGAGAATCTCTTTGGTGAGGCGGGAAAGCACTCGCCCTACATGACCTGGGATCGGGTCGTTGAAGCGGATCCGGACGTGATCATCATTACGCCTTGTGGTTTTGACATTCCGAGAACCCTTGAGGAGATTGAACTGATAACGGGCAAGCCTGAGTATGAACAACTGAAGGCGTGCAAAACCGGAGCCGTATATGTTGCGGATGGTAATCAGTACTTCAATAGACCTGGACCGCGCGTGGTGGAGTCTCTCGAGATGATGGCAGAGATGATTCATCCTCAGGCATTTCAGTTCGGGCACGAGGGAAAAGGCTGGGAAAGAGTCATTTCGGCGGTCCGGCGGGTTTGAGCAAAAGCGAAATCATCCGTTTGATTTTGTCTGGATTTTGTTGCGCGTCAGTCACTATCGCGTTATATTGAATGAGGTGCTCGTCCAGAGCTGATTTCGAACAGCCGGTTTGTCCGATTAATTGCATTTTTGATGACATTTATCACATATGCAAGTCAATA
>CAYTDR010000129.1:0-12573 GCA_964436185.1 uncultured Candidatus Obscuribacterales bacterium
TGGAAACCGGAAGCGGCAGAACGCTGGCTGATCTGATCACCTCTTTGCGCGACGAGTCTCCAGAAAGCGTGGAGTCGATTGCGCACACGGTCAACGGGCTAGTGAGACACCTTCCGGACGGCCGGGATGATCTCAATCAATGGCGTGCTCTCCGCATCATTCGTGAATTGAGACATGACTCTCCGCCCGAAGTCAGGCGTGTAGTACTAGAACAGCTGGATCAAGAGCTTGAAGCCAGCAGAGAGGACGGGCTTCTCAACCAGCACGCGCGGGAATGGCGAGCGTGGCTAGTCACCACCGACGCTATCATGCGCTTGTCTGAGTCATCTGCGGCCGGCAGCGATCCGGCGCTGGCTCGCCAGGCGATGGAGACCATTACGCGCGAAGCGCGAGCCGGGAATCAGTACGCTCTACACGCGCTAGCGAATGTATTAGTAGGAGGGACGGGGAATACGCAGGCGGTCAGCGACTGGCTCGGCCGCCACGCAGCGCGAAGCGACAGAAACATGCTGGTGCCAAACTTTCAAGGTATCCCAGATGCGCTGAGACAGGAACTCGTAGACACAGCCATAGGACAGATACAAGACTTCGCTCAAGAAGGGCTGCTTACACCAGAGATGGCCAGCGCTGCGGCTATCGCCTATTCTCACGAGCCCGATAGTACGACTGCTCGCTGCGAGTCCTATCGAGCCATACTGGAAGGCGGAATAAACAGCGCCTCGACCCTCGCCCATACTCTCGACAGTCTGGTCGAATCCATGCGATTCGGAGGCGAAAACACGGCTGAATTAGCAGATCTCTACATACCGCATTTAAATCATCCCAATCTGGCTAATCACTTCAATCACATTCGCGATGCTGCCATCGCAGGCGATGCAGGATGCAGTACGATTCTCGCTGCTATAACAACCGGGGTGGCCGACTTCAACACCCAGGCCAATCCAGTGTCGGTTCTTAATATTGGCACCAGGAATGGTGGCTTAGTCGATGAATATAGAGTAACGGAACGCAATTCCATTGCCGACAGAGCGAGACAAACAATACTGGCTATTGCGGCCGATCCAACACGCCGCCAGGGTCTGATCGAATCACTGATGCACATACACCACCTCAATGGTAACTCAGAGCTCAGAGATCACCATTGTTATCTATCCACGCTAGGCGCCGTAGCTGGTCAACTACCAGCCGACCAGGTAACGCCAGAGATCAGGGAAGTTCTCCGTGATGGTTTTCGTCGAGCACTCACCTCATACGAAGCGCTAATCGACGTCCAACGAACTCATGGAAACACCATCGACTATCTGCAGGCGGAGCAGGAAATGAGAGCCCGAGTAACCAGACAGTACAGAAGCGCAATAGATGGGTTTGTCTCAATGACTCCCCACTGGACGAGTACCGATGTGGCACTTTTTGCCCCGTCCACAATTACTGCCGATCTGGTGGAAGCATTGCGCCTGCGCAGCGACGCAGTACCGCCAGCAGTGGCAAGGCAACTTGCCGCTCGTTTATTAGATATGGCGGAAAGAGATAATCTTACCATTGCAGATCTCCCGCCCGAGCTGCAGGAATCAAATGTTCCGTCAGATCAAAGAATTTTCCAGCACCGCCTTCAGTGCCTGCGAGCACTCGGCACACTGGCACCTCATTTATCCCAACAGCAAGTGGCACGCATCGGACAATTTGGCACCACGGCTCGCTTTAATGCCGGCGGTGATCAGCCGAGGACGGGAGATCAGCTGCTATCCGAGATCGGCATCGCTGAGTCGGCAACCAACCATCGCAACCACTTCCGCGCAGAGTGCGCCGGCATACTCATGCAAGTAATGGCCAGGTCGGCGAGCGCTCCGCCTGATGGACCGAACGGACCTCGAGAGACTGCCTTCGCCGCCTTCGCCACTTGCCCCTGGCCCATGTACAGCATTTATGAAAATGGCTTGGGCCGCGGCACAATAGTTCCTTCAGAACGCAATACCGCTCTGCGTGAGGCGATGGTGCAATATTATCAAGGCCAACCTTTCCGCCCGGAACTCGCCGATCAGATTAACGAAATAGTTGATGGAGCCCAGCTTCCAAGACCAGCGGCAGCTCTGATCATAAACATGGGATTGCACCGAGGTAGAATAACCGACCGCACCCCTTCTGATCCACCAAACGTGTTCATGCTCGCGGAACAGATCGTCAGGCACTACGGTGGAGAGCAAGTTCTGCGCAACGTTTCTCGCAATGTGGAGGTAGTAAATTCACTTCCCGCTCACATCCGCGCTCAAGTGATGGGCTGGACGAGCCTTCCTGATGGGCAGAAGCGTGATCTGGGTTGGGTCTCCGAACCACCGACAGACATGCAAGCAAGAATTGGCTGGACAAGTATGAATGAAACTCAGCGAGAAGCTTGGCGCTGGCAGAATGCACGCGTCTCAGCGCAGACAGTGATCGGACAGATGTATAACAATGCGCTGCAAGGCGGAGCTTATCGGGCACTTCTCACTGATATACCGGCCACCTTGCAAACGATGAGTCTGCTTGCACTGTCCGAAAGAAATGCCGTGCGAGACCAAATTCGCACACTCGATAATCAGCGCGGAACCAACCTCTCGACACTAGTAACGACAACTAGACAGGGAGTCTCATTTGGAACTCGAGTAAGCAACATTTTCAACAACGGAGTGGATCAGGCATGGGCCGACAATCAACAAAGCCTGGCCCAATCCTTCGATCAAATTAGAAGCCAGATTAATCTGTTACAGCCAACGCTGCAGTCGAATCAGCAGGTTCTCGATCAACTTCACATGGGCGGTAGAATAGCCCGTTATACCGACCTTCGTAATGGTGGTCACACAGCGCGGGCTCGAGAGCTGGCGATGGATCTGTGGCAAGAGAACGGTGTCTATCTGCAGCAGATCGCGCCGGAAATCTGGCGAGATTTGACCACATCCAGAAACGGCACCTTGGTTGGTAGCAGCATTCTCAGCCAGTTACACCGACGTGGGCAGGCTCACTGGGACACCATTCCGGCCTACAATCGGGAAGGAGCGCTTACCAATCCAGCTATCAACAGAACTTCCATGGATCAGATTCTTGGTCTGGCAAATTGCTCCAACGCCACCGAACCCAGAGGTCTCCTGCAGCTTCGCAGCAACGGCGGATCCGACCTCTCTCACCTGCGTGCGTATATGATGCGCGCCATGCACGACGATCCCGCGCTCAGCCATTTCGCCACCGTTGCTGGTGACATGTCTCAACAGATGGATGAGTTTCGGCAATTTCTCGAGGCTGCCCGCGAAGGGCATATCTTCCAGGGTGGGTTGAACGTCATGCGTGGTCAAGCCCAATTCCTGCGGCAGCAGATGAGTCGAATCACACCTGCACATTTGAGCGAGATGCGTGAGCGTATCGGACAGATGCAGTCCGCACTCAGTCAAATGGAGCTCTCCGGCTCGTGCACCGATGCTGAAACAATCCGGCAGCTTCGGGAAGCAATCACCACCTACAAGAACATGCACGATATGTTCAATCCTGACCGTCGTACGAATTATGATCAGAGCGAGGTGCGTGATAGACACGGCAATGTAATAAATGACGACCATGGCCGTCCGCTCATTCGGAATCCGTATAACGAACTCAACTCGATGCTCAACGATGTCATCGAAGGTCGCGTCACAGAAGCCACCCTGACAAACTGGTTGAGAGAGAACGGTCCAGCTATAGCAGCCACGATCGTAGCATGCGCACTCACTGTATCTGCTTGCGCGACGTTCGGATTGACGGCACCGCTGGCGGTGGGAGCTTGCTGCGCTGCTGCCGGGCTGATCGCCAGAGAAGTAACGAATGAGGTGTTCTATCACGTCAATAATGGCGGCCACACAGGATGGGGACCAACACAAAATCATGGTGCACGTATTGCCAATTGGTCAAGGCAGATTGCCCGCGCAGATTACGATCAACCTTTGACCATGGGCGAAATTTTCCAATCTGCAGGCTCGAATGTGATTTTGCCATATACGGGCGAATTTCTCCGCGATTGGGCTGCCTTCATAGTTGGTGCCGGTCTGGGGCACCTGGCTTCCGATATTGGAGCCGGTGGACAGGGATCGATAAGAGAGGCATTCGGAGCCGTATTCCGACCTGGTCCAGCCGGTCTCCAACAAGCAGCAGTTAACGCGGAGAGGCTGGCATTGATGGCGAGCGGCTCCAGCCGAGCTTCGGCTTGCTTGCGGCAGATTCTTTCGCAAGGGTGGCGCGAGATGCTGCAATCAGTGCGCGACACAGCGCTGGAAACCGCACTAGAAGGGACGCTCACGATGACCTACGAAGGTCTCTCCGGACGCAATTTGACACCGGCCGAGATGGGACGAATGGGCGAGTTCGGACAGTTTCTCTTCTCGTTTACGGTCTCCACCGGCGTAGGCATGGGAATCGGTTATCGTGCCGGCCGGGCACAGGCGCAAGCTCATAGAATCATCGAGCACGGAAGCCTCGGACCTGGGAATGTCTTCGAATATCGTCTGGCTCACGGGGCTTCTGAGGCTGACTTTAGACGCTTTATGGCCGAAGAGGGATATCTGCTCACACAAACTTCAGCTGGCGAGTGGCATGTCAGAGCAATTGGTGGAAGCCCGGATATGCCATCAATCAGACTACACAATCTGGAGCGCGGAACGGGCGATCCACCTGTTCGCATAAATGACATCTCTCTCGATCCACAGCGTGCGATGACCAACTCTGTCACCGTAGATGGTACCACAGTGCAGATTCATCCGGATGGACAGAGAATTATTCAGAACGTGCGCCAATGCTTGGAGCATTTACAGTCAGGCAATTTTGTCGCAGCGATGGATGCAGCTACATCCAGCACGGGTCTGCCAGCAGGTGTGCGTATGGAGCCTACGGACGTCGTCGTTCGACTATCGGACTTGCAAGGGACCAACGGCAACAGTCATCTACAGACGTTCCTGAGAGATATTGCTGCAGTGGGACAGTCTCCAAGAGTAGTTGGCGGTGATACCACTGTAAACATTCCGCGAGCAATAGTCGAGGTAGATGGTGTCAGATTCAATGCCGTAACCGGGGAGATAGTCAGCACTGGAAGCCACGCGCCAGGATCTGCGCACGTGACGAACGCCAGGGCACATTTCGATACGTTGCGGACCAGCGAGACAGGTCGACGGATCGCCACTGAGACAGTGGTGACAGCTATGGAGGAGCGTACCCACATTCAGCAGGCCGCCCTCGGCAACAGGGCAATCTCCAGTCTTTACGCCGATTGGGTATTGCGAAATCAATCGGGCAGTACTGAGCATATGGGCTCGTTCTCCGATGGTACCGCGGTCAATCGCGGACGCCGTTCTCTCGAGCAGGAAATGTTATTCATTTTCGAGCAAGCAGGTCTCTCGCGTCAGAACATTTATGAACTCTTCGGTCACAATCACACTGATGTTAGAACCCCGATCGTGGATACCTACCTAAGTCCCGCTGTCAGGTTACAGAATAACCTGACGCAGTTCCGCGACGCACCGGGCTCAGACCAGGCGACCAGGCGTTCACTCCTAGACAGCTTCAACGCGATACCAGATGCGGCAGTACGCAACGCATTTGTGGAACAGGTATTTTCAGGCACTCGAGTACCTCCGCTAGAGAGTGTCCAAGCTGCTTTGGCTGCCGCCAATAATCTCCTGGCGCTAAGGACACGAAATCCTGCACTGGCCGGTCAGATATTGGCATTACCTGGAGACATCAGGCGCTCTGTAATCGATCCTTATCTTGCCCGTCCAACACTGCCCAACGACACTGTCTTCACCCGCCGCCTGGCGATGGCGGAGGCGTACAGAGCTGCTCAGACTTCCCATCCCGAAGTGATGCGCAACGTTCTCTCGCTTCATCCTGATATCCAGCAAAACATCTTCGAGCCGTTCTTCAGTAATCGCACACCAACCGCGCAAGAAATTGCCCTTGTCGGAGATTTAGCAGGACGTTTGAGCGGTCTTACTTCCGAGGCGGCTCGTCAGTTTGCCGATCGCTTCGCCTCTGCATTTCCCAATCTCACGGCACAGGTTAATGTCATGACCATGATTCGCGATCGCCGGATCACGGTGGAGGGATTGGCTACCGTCATAGCAGAACCTGCCGTCCAAACCACACTCAGTGAAATGTCGAACGTGGACAGAGAGCGAACCATGAACGCACTCAGAGACGGTCAAGTCAGTTACTCCACCCTCAGTCAAATCCTAGCCAATCCAGCTGCCACTACGACCTTCAGACAGCTTCAAGAGGCAGTCGCCGATGGCAGACGTCCAGGTGCACTATTGAGGCAGCTCTTCGAATTGCCGAACGCAGTATGGCAGGAGTTACTTCCAAGATTCCACGGCAATTCTCCTTCAAATGAGCATCTTGCCCGACTGGTAACATTTTTTGCGGATCCAGCTAATAGTCAGCGTTTTGCCAACATTCCCAATCAACAAGCACGCTCTCTGTTCGTTGATGCGACATTGCAAATAGCGAGGAATAGAGACTTGGCACCGGATCGAGCAAACAGTATGGTGGCCAGGATGCTCGAAAACATTGCCGCTCAAACAGACCCACAATTAGCAGCCGAAAACGCCTTCCACCATTCGCGCCTGGCTATGGCTGGCGATGCAGAACTCCATTGGAATCTTCTCAATATTGAGAACCAGGTCCTCCGCACTGGTCTTGTACGCGAGGCTTCACAAGGCGTAGGACGTGACGGAAACTCTGTCACATCTGCTCGAGTAGCGGAGATTGTGGCAGCCCATCGCTCAAGCAGAGAAATGGCTCGGGTCATTGAGTCATTGCTTTCCAGTCATGGGCAGCCGACCGAGAGATTGAGTTTGATCGAGACCATAAGGGCCCAAGACCTCACTTCCAATGAGCTTTCCAACCTCGATAGGGCGTTGCGCTCGGGCGCTCTTGAACCAGACATGGTATCCGATATAGTGCAAGCGCAGGGATCTGCAAGAGCCACACTCCTGGAATGTGCTGGATCCGGCGCCATCCGCGACGGACGTTTGCTAACCGAGGTGGCAAACCACTCCGACGTTGGGGCACTGGCCCATGCTCTCCAGACCGGAAACCTAGATGCCACTCAACTTGCTCGGCTGATCAATCTCGAGTCAAGCAATCCTCTCCAGGCTGAACACATCCGAGCGCTGCTCAGAGCCAATGCCAGAGATGCCACTGCTCACCCGATACGTGCACATGAGATTTCGGCACTGATAGGCAATGTGGAAGCTTCATTCCGGCGGGCCCTCGAGATTCCAGGGGAGTTTCACACGGAGCCAGCTCTGATTGCGGTCCAGAGGCAAGCGATGGCGGTAGCGGCACGAATTCCCGCAGGAGAAGCAAGAACCTCGTTGGAAACATTTGCCCGCGAAAGATTGCCAAGCCTGCATGGAGAGCATCGCGATCAGTTTACGGCTCTTTCCAGACAGTTAGACTGGCTGACGGAGAATCTGACCAGGACTCCGTCGAACGCGGACCTCCTTAACTTGGCTCGGAACTTTCCCTCCAATGCTACTCACGTCGCCGCTTATATGGCGGGTGTGCGCACCCGCATTCCTGAAGGAGATTTTGTCGTATACCTTCATGGAACAGACGGAAACTTCGCTCGTCAGCTTACCGAACAGAGAACCGGCGCTCTTCAAAATCGTGAATTTTGCGTCGCGCTCGCTATGGATACCGGACGTGCGTATTCAATGGAAGGAAATAATGCAAACAACCCGGCTATAGTCGGAATAGCTGTCCCTAGAGCCGTGGCTGAGCACATAGAGAGGCTGATCAGAACAAACCGAATTCCTTCTGAAGAACTCGTGATGATTGATGGAAACATCTATCGTCTGAGTGAGGCCGTGGAGAACTTCAGTGCTAGACCGGAAGACCTTATACCCTGCCGCATAGGGACAGAATATCGCTTTCCGCCCGACCTACAGCGAATGTTGCAAGACGCTCATTTCTTTCAAATTGACCGAAACTTGCCTTAGAATACCAACCAGCTCGGTTATTGAGGGCGAGCCCATAGCACCGCGGGTGGAGCCGCGTCAGGAAGAAACCGCCAGGACGAAGACGCTAAATCTCTGGTGTCGTTCTCTGTCGGTCGAGCGATAGCGATGGTCGGCGGCTAATCAAGCAATCGCGCTTTCGAGAGACGACACTGATGTCTTCCTCGGAAGCAGGCCAATCAGTGGATCGACCGCGCTCGTCTTTCCGCCTCGTCCATAATCTTTTTCATCTTAGCGTCTGCTTCTTGTTGGAGCTCCGCTTCACGCTCGCTTGCTATGTCTGTTTTGACACTTCCGTCACCCATACGATAGAACTCGTTGGCGTTCGCCTTCTCCGTCTCTATCTGAGTTTTCAGATTCTCTTTCACCTTCTCTACATCTTTCTTGGCTTGCTCCATGATCTGCTCTTTTCGCTTGGCTATTTGCGTTTGAGCATCGCTTGCCGGCGAGGATGTGCTGCTACCCGAGCTACTCGAGCTTGACGAACTCGAAGAGCTCGACGAACTGCTCCCACCTGTTCCCGTACTCGCTCTTGGTCCGCCGGCCCGGGCGATACCGGCTCTGCACTGAGCAAGAATTTTCGGGTTGGTGCATGATTGCTGACAAAGTTGGTATTCATATTTGGCAGTCGACATCTGGCCCAATGCCAGACATGTGTTCGCCAGATAATAGTGTGGTTGCCATGACTTAGGTGATTCCTTGGCTGCCTTTTCGAAATACGGACGCGCCTTCATATACTCTTTGGCAGTGTAAAGCTTTGCGCCTTCTTCCAGGTCGCTTGCAAGAGCTGGTTGGAATGACCAACAGCCAACCAAGATTGTGAAAAGGGCGGACAAAGTAGTTTTTCTCATGAGCGGTTCACCTTTGAGACTCTCTCAAGACGTTGAAATCAATATACCCCAACAATCAAACCGTCGCTTCAGAAGTCACATTTTCCAGGAACCTGTCAGCCGAGCGCCTGACCTATGCAACAGATGTTGGAACAGGCCAGGATCTCTTGCAATTTGAAGAGCAACACCTACTTTCGATTCGATCGCGCACCAAAGATATACCATTCAACCCGATCGGATATTCAATCGAACAAAAACCGTTTCTGTTCCTTATCTATTGTTCGATGACTTCATCCCAGTGCTTGTCGTTGCCGCTTCCGGCGGTTCCTTTAATCCACAGCTCGCTTCTTTCAATGCAACGAGAATCAAGGAAGCTCGTCCGCCATATTTACGCTTGATCAGATTCTCCATGAAGGACCACTGACGAGCCGTCTCCTCGATAGCTAAACCGCGAGCGACCTTGCCCAGGGTCGTTTCACCGACCTTCTCATCCTGCCAGCGCTGCCGACTATTTTTATCAGCCTCAATTTTTAATTCCTTACCAGCCACATAAACCGGTTGCGACTCCTGCAACTTCGCCCAATCGAAGATACCGATCGTATATGGATCGAAGTCACCTCCGACGCTCTGTCGGGAGCCGATCATAAGGCTGACGTAGTTCGAATTGCAGTAGAAGTCTTGCACCGTATGTAGCATCTTGCCGAAATGGTACAACGCCCGTGTTCGGCTCTCCGGATCGGAGTCGGCATCGCACGCGAAGTTAAGAGCCTTCATCTGCTCCTGTTGAACGTAATGATAGCCGCGCTTCAGATCGCTCTCAAAATGCCGTTGTGGTTCACTCTGGGCGTCGTAGCCGGGTTGATCTTGGCTGCGGCTGCCATTGACCAGGACCACTACGTTTTCACTGCAAATGGTGCCGGATAGCGCATCACGAATGATGCGACCGTGCACATCGCTATCATCCTTGTCGCTTGTAGTGAAAGCTGACAGGCCCAACACTACTAACAGGCAAATAACAGTTTTTGGAACAGCTCGTTTCATCTCAGAACTTTTGTACCCAGCCCGACCGCCTTTGCCTACTCTATATAAAACCTGCCACCAACTACATACCCATTCGGGATCCCGGCGATTTGAATGTGCAAATGTAGGTCTGTTTTTAACCTCAATGGTACCGAGATCGCTGACTATTTTCTGATAGTTAATCGGATTCGAGTTAACAGAGTCAAAACTTTACTAGAAAGGAAACGAGCTCAAGATGCAATTGCATGAGATTCCTGGCGACACCAAGCTGTCCGACTTGAACTTTGTAGCTTTCGACGTCGAAACCACAGGATTGTCGCCTGTGGCCAACCGACTGGTAGAGCTATCTGGCGTGCGCTTCAACAATGAATCAGGAGAGATGGATACGTTCTCTTCCCTGATCGACCCGGAAACCCCAATACCTCCACTAGTTACTAACATTCACGGAATCACAGACGACATGGTGGCAGACGCACCAAAAGCCCGGGAGGTGGTCGAGCAGTTTCGCGACTGGGCAGGTGAGGACGTAATCTTCATGGCTCATAATGCACCGTTTGACGTCGAATTCCTGCGGGTAAACTTTGCTCGTGCCGCTCTGGACTGTCCAAAGAACCCGGTTGTGGACACACTGATTCTGGCTAAGGATCTCCTCGACACACCCAATCACAAGCTCGAAACTGTCGTCGAGTCCATGAACCTTCCTGACGGAGAGTACCACCGAGCGCTCGCCGACAGCATTCACGTGAAGGATGTCTTCCTCAGAATGCAGCTCGATTACGGCATTGAAACCTGGAGCCAGCTTCTGATTTTCGGATGTGTCACCAAGTTCCACCAGGAGCAATCAGCGGAAGATCTGGAAAAGCTGCTGCCTGCCCAGACTCTGGAAACGTTCCATTCGCTGCAAAGTGCAATTAAGACCAAACAGATGATAAGAATGGTTTATAACGGAACGTTCAGACAGACTCGAACCGTTCGTCCGCTAACGGTGATTGTCAGCCGTGGAAACTGCTATCTGAACGCATTTTGTCAGGTCTCTCAAGCTGAGAGAACGTTCAGAGTGGACCGAATTGCCCGGCTCACACAAATAGCGCTTTAGACTTTTGCCTTCTCTAGTGATAAAGTATAGGCCTTGATGTCAGGATGGCTCCGTCTTTGCGGTGGATGTCGTCCTCCATCTCGGGTGCCCATGTAATTTCATTGTCGTCGCCTGACAGTCTGGACCTATGCGCAGATATCTTCTTCTTGCACTCGCTTCTGCCGTTCTGGTACAAGGTTTTCATCAAACCAGTGCAAACGGGCAAAAGCCTCTGAAAAAAAAATCGGTCAAGGGCTTTTCCGGAATTACCAACAAGCTCATGCATAAACGCGCGGTGGACACCGACCCGGAGAATGCTGACCTGCCCAAGCCTGAAGCACCTCCATCAAATCCCGACACTCCCGAGCTTTCCCCTCAAAAGGCAAAGCGCATAGACAAGCACTCGCAGCTCGGCGATATGTTTTTCCAGCGAAAAGACTATACAAACGCTCTGCTCGAATATCAGGATGTAGTGAAGGCGGATCGGGAAAATTTCAAAGCACATTACATGCTGGGGAAAATTCTCATGGCGTCTTCGGATTACGAAGAAGCGCTCAAGGAGTTCACTAAAGTCGTCTCCATCAGACAGGCCAGTGCCGATGCTCATTTCATGAAGGCCGAAGCCTTGCGCATGATGGGTAAATATGAGGAGGCGCTGGACGAATATCAGGTTTCATTAAAGACCAATGCTCGCAATGCAGTAGCCTATGCCTATGTTGGTGACTGCCACAGGCAGAAGAAGGATTACACGCAAGCGATTAAAGCTTGCAAGGAATCGATTCGACTGGATTCGAAACTCGTGATACCACATTTGGTCATGGCGCAGTGTTACTCTGTAACACGGCTGACCGACAAATCTGTTGAACAGTACAAGATTGCCATTGAGCTACAACCGAAAGACCCGATCGTTCATGCACGTTACGGCATGGCGTTAGGCGAAATGGGAAAGCTCACCGAAGCCGAAAAAGAAATGAAGAGATCAATCGAGCTAGAGCCTGGCTATCCCGAGGGACACAGTGGGCTTGCCTGGGTTCTGGCTAAACGGAACCGATTGAAAGATGCGCTGGAAGAAGCACGCAAAGCTGTTTCGCTAGCACCGAACAATGCAGATTCGCACTCTCATCTGGCAGCGGTTTACTCCCAGATCGGCGATCATGTCTCGTCAGTCATGCAGTACAGATTGGCTTTGAGAATCGACCCGAGGAACGGCCAGCTTCACAAAGCACTGGGACTGGCTCTTCAAGACAGAGGCGACATTGACGGCGCCATTGCCGAGCTTCTAACGACGACAAAAATGCTTCCACATGATTATGAAGCTAAACTTGCTTTGAAGGATCTCATGCAACGACGCAGCAGTCAGCAATAGAAATCCTGTATTCGGGATAGCACAGAGCCTGTTCTATAATTTGATGCACGCGAATTCTATGGTCCAGAAAATTGCTTCAAACTGTGGCAACAAAGCAATCTAACACCTGTTCCGACAGCCAGCCACGAAAGGTGACACATCTTCGCGCGGATGCAGATGTTCGCGTCCTTCCGCCTTGCCTGGTAGTCTTTTCAGGAGCTGAGCGGCTGAGCGACGGTGCCTGCGATAAGCTAGAGGCTCTGTCCACTGAGTTTTCGCTATGCTGCCTCGTCG
>CAYTDR010000130.1:0-12550 GCA_964436185.1 uncultured Candidatus Obscuribacterales bacterium
AGCGACATCCTCTTCATGGCGATGGTCTAAATCTCGAATGAGGAAAACGAATGTCAATCGTTCTCCGAACGCAGATTTCCGTCCGAACAACATCCTCACCATTGCATTTATCTGCCCATGAACATCGCCCACCGATACAAGAAACATTCTTTGATTCATCCATGTGCGTGATCAACTCACAGCTCGTTCCTACCTTATATGTAGTTGGCCGAGGGCGAAAATACATTTCGTGACAAAAAACCGAGTGCGGATATATCGCACCACCGATTGCAACAATGGATCTCGAAGACAGGATGAGGTTGATGATTGTGCAGCAAGGTAATACGAAATTAAAACCGCGGAAAGACACCACGACTGCGAAAAAAGCGACGCCATTCCTAATCTATGCGAAGTATCGCGGTGTCTGTAAATGCGGTCGAGGATTTCTCGCAGGTGAACAGATAGAGTTCGATCCTATTGCTCGTGATAAGCGTTGTATTCGATGCATCAACAAGCGCCAGTCGTCGTCTAAAGAATTCGGTCGGGTTATTCAATTCGATTCCTACCGAGGCGTCGTCCAACGCTTGAGACAGATCGACAAACTTCCAAGACCGCTGGCACCGGATGTCGCGGGAGAATACTATAAGCTGATGAGCGAGATTTCGACTGCAACAGAGGCTTCCAAGTCAGTAAAGGATTATCTTCAATCCTCGGCACGGTGCTGCAAATCATCAGATGAGCGCTTTGTTGTTACGCTGGTAGAAGATAAGGCTTGCGTACATTGCTCTGAAATTCAGCGTAAAGGGGAGCTAGTTCTGATGGAATTTCCTTCTCGAAGCGCGCACTGCATCTGGTGCGAGTGTACACATCTATAGTGAATCGACATCCCAATTTGGAGACGAGAATGCTTTAAACAAAGGTCACACACGCACTAGCTTCGCCAAACTTAGTGGAAGCAATAATAGTCCACCGCGAGGTAACACGTTCACGGGAATAACCTAAAAATCATGAAGTCTAGGAGCTGCAAACTCGCCTCCTGTCTTCTTTGTTCAACCAAGAAACGACTGCTGATGTCTATGTCTGCTGGGTTGGATCATACTCGTCTTTTTCCAAGCCGAACGACCATGCAACTCCTTCGCGGGCTGAAGTGATGTGTGGTGGCACACGAAGCCAGTACGCCCGAAAACCTCCGTCAGGACTCTCCGTGCTGTTCGTCACTTGCACGCTCATAACGGGCTCCTCTAAATTGAAGCTCTTTCTATACAAAATTCCGCACTCGTCTCGCTGAATCTCCTCAGCTCCGGACTCCGTCATGTATCTTTCCAATCCGTACTTATCGATCATTATTGAGCGGACCTCAGAATTTTGTGCCGCATCTATATCATTCGCGCAGAACTGATTCGCAATCACCATTTCCGGCACTAGTCGTCCCCATATTGCCGAGAGAGTAAAACCATCTCTGAATCGCAGTGCCGGACCATCTGGGTTGTGCAAGCGCCTCCCGACGTCCACATGAAATTCCAGAGGATTGTCCATAACGATGCAAACATCCTCGAAGGGCCACCACCAGCCACCCGCACGAATTGCCTGATCGAGTGTGGACAGCCTTGGTATCCTGTTCAACTGCATTAGTTCACACGCTCGTTCATATGCGCAGCCCATTGCGAATGTTACAGGCCAAAAAACTGACATCCTTTGAGTCTCACCGATCAAGAACCTTGTGATCTCATCACGCAGCTGGTGTGTTGCCTGTGAATAATCAGTTGCGAACTTTATCCACCGATCTTGTCCCTCCGTCACCTGAGGGATGACTCGTTGGCACAATTCAGTAACAGGGTCCCCAACTGAATTAAGTCGCTCTATCAAACCAAAAGTGATTACATCCGAAATAGACCTCAACCAACCATCTCCAAACATGCTAATTTCAACGGCGCCATTTGCCAGATGCGTTCGTAAATTCGAGGCATCCGTTCCTGCAAACTCGTCTTTTTCGATATCGTATTTCCACCTAAATGGGTGAGTAAAATCCATAAGCGCCAGCCGGAGTGGCTCGTTCGAAATCACTAGAATCGAAGTTCTCAACGATGAGCAGAGATCCCTTAGCTCATCACCATTATCCGGATCCGGCAACAACATGTCGTGCGAACGACACAATTCAGATAGGAGGGTCAGAGGTTTTTCTGTCTCCGTGTAGAGGGTTGGATAGTCCGCGCGGACTCGGTTGATATCCTCTTGTAGCATCGCTACGTTTAGCTTAATTGTGTCACCGATCTCTTCTTCCAGCGAGCTGAGTGGAGTGCAATGTACATGCGGGTCAAGTATGTAGCTCCAGATCGCTGCGCACATCTGAGCCTCGATTGGTGAATCGAACCAGAGTATCTGTTTGGGAGGAGGTCTATCGAAGATCTGCTGGTAGACATCCGCAATCGCACCTTCCAGTTTTTGTCGTTCAACCGGTTTGGTGCTCAAAGCATGGCCGATATATTCCTCTCTAAGCTCTAGCAACTGCTGCCAGTGTTTTTCAAGAATCTTGACTGACATATAGATGTCCTCTCATCGGTGCCTGGCCGTGACCTTTCAGCTCTAAGTGTATTCTAACTTTGATAGGCTTTGACGAAGGCGTTTAAAGATTTGAGTACGACTGCAGATTCAGATTCTCAACAGGAGACTCGAGGCGCTGCATGACATCATCTCGCCACGGGTTCAGTAGTTCGAAATAAAAAGCTCTGCGCCAATCTTGCTTTCGCGTTGAATATTGCAATTATTCATTCCATATTGCAAAGACCAACTCTGGATGTTTGCCCAGCTGTAAAGCTCTCTGATCTCATCGCAATCATCATAGGTGATAAGAAATCGGTGAGAAGAACTCTTAAGGCTCTCTGCCATTACTTCATGATCAAAGGAGTGCAGACGTCCACCGTGTCCGTAGAGCTTCGTGGCAGTGTAATATGGCGGATCTAGAAAGATGAAAACATCGTCTCCTGGCCTCCCGATTACTTCGGCATAATCGAGATTCGTGATTTCGGTACCACTTAGCGCTTCCGGTAGAGAAGCAAGTCGCTCAATCGACGAAGCTGTGAAACGACGAATGCTGGCAGCACTAGAAAAACCGCCGGCTCGCGTGGTTCCGGAAAACGTGACGCGATTGAAGAAGAAGAACAAAAATGCTTCTCGATAATCCGTTTCCGGTTTCTCATCACGAGCATCTAGGAAGTACTCTTTGATTTCCTCAGCAGATTCGAAATTAGACCGAAGTTCCTCAAGTTCCATCTGAAGGCGCACGCAAGTTTCAGGGTCTTGCACCGCGCGCCAAAAGGACGTCAGTTCTTTGAACTTGTCGTTGATCCAATAACTCTTGGCAAACGCGACAGTTTTCGCGTGGAAATAAACACTGCCTCCACCGACCAATGGCTCTCTATATTCCTGCGCCGACTTCGGCAAAACCTGGGCGATCTGTGCCATCGCCTTCTGCTTACCACCAGGATATCTGAGCGGCGAACGGTACCGTTTCTTAGTTGAAACGTTTGGAGCAGATGTGGCACTGGCAGCAATGTCAGCTATCGGAAGAGGCTCGATAGTCATATTCATGTTCTCATGATAGCTGTTTGACCCCCTATTTCAACCCCGCGTAATCGCCTATACGCACAATACATATCCAACACCCATACAATACTTGCTAATAAAACGATCATTGGCTGAGGCTGTCTGTTAGTCCATGCGCCTGCGTACACACCGGGCACATCAGGATTCCCAGAATCTACAACAATATCGTGCCAGGCAGAGAGCCGAACAAAGAGTAGTTCTGATGCCTTCCAGTTCAGCGGATCCAATTAGAATTCGTCCATCAGTGGATTCTTCGGCTCAAGAGTTTTGGCAACGTGTTTGAATTGCGAATTGCGCGACGAAGAGATTGCACTCGAGTTCGATCGTTCCATCCCGTTGTCGGTTAGCAGTGGTAAGATGGATCTAAACGTTGGGAGATGCAGGATGCTTAGTGATCAGACAATCAAGCTAATTCGCGAAATGCTTCGCGAATGGAAGATAGAACGCGAAATAACTGACGAAGAGATACAGAAAATAGCGAGTCAATTTGACGACGGCAGCCGGCCCGATCATGAACTTGCAATGTTGGTTATTACTCAGTTCAAATAGATCAGAAATCAAGCTCCCAGAAGAGAAAGCTGTTACTCGTTGTCGCAATTCCATCTGCTTGACGTCATTTGCGGGCTTTACTAAAAACGCCGCAAGTTTCGTGCCTCTTGCCAGTCGGGCATAACTATTGAGTTGACGCCGTTTTGGAACTCGGATTTGTCGAACGAGGTTACGTATACTTGAGTTGGGATCATCATCTAAAAAGGCAAGTGGCGGTCAAATTGCTCCTTGAGTTGAGTCATGACGCACTGGTGATGTTTCACGTGCCGTTGCACGGCAAAATTCAAACATCCACACGCGATCAGCATATCGACTTCGGAGCACGCTAAATGACTATCTGATTGAGCATCACGCCACTCAACCTGTGCCCGCGATGAAGATGTCTGCCATGGTGAACCACCACCAGCGGTACTGAAGGCACTGATGAGACGTTGTCTTGAGAAGAATCCGGATGATCGATTCCCTGACATGCACGCGATCAAATCCAGTCTTAATGATGGTTGTGATGCAAGTCAGGATAGTGAGGGTGTGTGTGCTTCAACCCTTCATGGCTGTGCATATGAACGTGAGGTTCCCCTTTAGGGTCTTCTGGTAGGTGCTCGTGTTGATGGTGCTCATCATGCACATGTTCATGCGTGTGCTCCATTTCTTCATGCTCGTGTTCATGCGAATGTTGCTCGGTTAGATGCAGCCACAATCCGATTGCCATGAGGACACCAGCGCTCACTATTTGAATCTTAATCGGTTCGTGCAAGAAAGCGACCGCAACAATAGCACCAAGAAACGGAGCCAGCGAAAAATAAGCGCCGGTCCTCGCTGTGCCAATATGACGAAGTGCAAGAACAAATAGAACTAAGCTGACGCCATAGCCTAAGAAACCGACCACCATCGCTTCAGCCATGACAACAATACCAGGCAATCTCTCACCCAGAAGGACAGCTACACCGGTGTTTGTCAGACCCGCAACCAGGCCCTTCAGACAAGCGATCTGAGCGGCATTCGCGATTGAAATTTTCCGAGTCAAATTGTTGTCTATGGCCCAGCAAACGCAGGCCGCACCAATTAGCAAAGCACCCGGTGAAAGAGCCAGTCTCGAAGAAAACTCCACAGACAGCATTATGCCACCAAGTACGATGGCAATCATTCCTAAAAGAATGCGCCGGTCAAAATTTTCTCTAAAGATGAACCATGCTATAAGCGCAGTGAACACACTTTCGAAATTCAAGAATAGTGACGCGGTAGAAGCCTGGCTGCTTGCCAATCCAAACATCAAAAAAACCGGAGCAGTTATTCCGCCAGCAATAATCGCACCGGCGAGCCAGGGTAAATCAAGGCGGCTCAGCGCCGGACCACGGGGAGCCAGCCGCGTGCCACGAGCTGACAAGAGATACAGTGAAAGCCCGATGCCAGACCCGAGATAGAAGAGTCCCGCTAATAAAATCGGGTGAGTCTCACCTAGAAGCGCCTTTGCTAGCGGCGTGGTGACTCCGAATAGAATAGATGCGGAGAGCGCATAAAGAACGCCTCTCACCGGCAATTTGTTATCAACGCTCGTATTCACCTGGACCCAGAGTTAGTTTACAGAACTTTCCACTGTGTCAACGATCCAATTCATGTCTGCCCAATTGTGCCGATTGATGTAAGCGTCGCCTGGCTCATTTAGGTTGAAGCACTTGCAGACGAATTCATACTCAGCATCTTCCGGTGTGATTTCCTGGTTGGATGAGCTCAGCTCACCGTCGGGCAGTCGTCGGTTAATCGCAAATAGAATGTTCCGATTCTCCAGCATGATGGCGGTCTCTATCTTCATGTTTTTGGCCGTACCCTTGAAAGACCCTAGACAAGGCACTTTGTGCTCCATAGTCGGATCTTTGGTTGTGATTACTACTGCTGCCATCGGTTCTCATTTCCTGCGTTTGAAGATAATCTTCCATGAGATTGGGCGCTGCTTGCTGAAAAATCTATCATGCTCAATCATCAATATCGTAATTGATATAGATACACTCTATTGATGGTCGTTTAAATTGAAAATTACTCATCTGGTTTCCACTGCCTACGCTGTCACTCTTTCGCCACAAGAGTCTGCGAGAAGGTCACGAGATTGCAACGCGCTTCGCGCGATTGGTCATTCGACCTCCTGAGTACGGAGAAAGCTCGACGACGACTAACCCTAACCCTTACTTGAGAATCACCAATTGGTCTCCAGTTTGGCATGTAGATATTATTCAGCATCGATGATGCAAGCGAAAATTGACGAGAAGAAAAAACAAGCTGAACTGGACGAAACCCAGTATCGATGAGTCCAGCACAGATTTATTCACTCCAGACATGACACTATGGACTGAATGCCTTCAAAAGTAAGAAGCGGATTTACATGATTTATCGATGAAGTGAACTTTCCAATCAACTCGCTCCATCCGCCTGTAGCAACGATAACGAGATCCTGTCCGAGTTGATCCTTGAATATCTTCACCCAGTATTCGACAAGACCGACATGTGCAGCGACTGTTCCATGACAAAGGGCGGAGTAAACGTCAAAGCCTGGTATCACATCCACTACTGTTCTTGGGTCGATTGGGGGCAGCGCCGGCAGAGCTTCGGTTATCGTCTTACAAATCGGACCGAGCCCCAGAGTAGTCAAGCCGCCACTAAACACCCCGTCTGCGTCAATAGTGGTGATTGTTGTACCCGTGCCCAAACCGACAACAGCGATCGCGCGATCCCGTCCATAGAGCGCCCGCGCACCTGCGACATCAGCAATGCGGTCGGCGCCCATTCCTTCATAAAACCCCGATACCGGCCTCGTGATGGTGCGATTCACTTCCAAAAGAAGTGAGCCATCGTACCGGTTCAGCGCTGACTTGAACTTCTCGGCTGCACCTGGTCGCACCGCGCACAATGCTACCGGAAGGTTCCTTTGTGCGACCTCCTCTGCCACCATGTCGACGTTGCTTGTAGGCGAACGTTCAATCTCGCCGATCTCACCGTCTATAGTGGCAATCTTTATATCCGAATTGCCAACGTCTACGGCTATATACTTCAAGTCTTTACCTCTGTTCTATCAGCGGCGATGTCCGCATGTAGAGTCGCTCATTGTCCTTTCGAACGATTTCAAATCCAAGTCGTTTATACAGAGACTGCGCAGGATTAACTACGAGAACCTGAAGCTCGACATATTTTCGCTTGCCATGCGCCTCCTGCAAAGTTTCTTCAATTAAGATTTTGCCGATACCTGCTCCATGGTATTCGGGAAGCAGGTGTATGTTGTCGATGATTGCGGCGGCTTCCGTCCACATGACAGTGAATCGTCCGATATCTCGACCGTTGTATTGAATAATCTGCGTGGTATCGCAGACGAACCTATTTTTCAGGAAATACGCTTCTTGATCCGCGGGATTCGGCCAAGTCTGCGCGACATACTTGGCCATGACACTACGCGTCAGCTCATCTACGAAACAGGCATCCGCAGGAGAGGCAGCCCGCAACGTCACTTTTACTATGTCATTTCCGGCTTGGCCGTCGGCACTTTCGATTTTCATAGTGTTTAATTGGCGATAAGATTTCATAGAGTCTCATGGAGCAAAAGGTGCGTCAAGCAAATGATCAGGTCAGAGCGTTGAGCGGACCGATCGAGCACCAGGAACCATGAAAAATTATAATTCGTTAGTTCGAGTAAAACTGGCGTTCCGAACCGATTCGAGACGTCGATCGAGAGTGCGTTCTCTTGTATCATTGGTCTAAAGCGTTTCGACAATGGGACCATGATCAATAAAATACTAATTTTCACCGATGGCGCATGTACAGGTAATCCCGGTCCGGGAGGCTGGGCCAGCATATTGGCAATGCCCGATGGAACAGTTCAAGAACTGGGCGGTTCCAGCCGCGATACAACGAACAACCGCATGGAGATGATGGCGGCAATCCGCGCCCTAGAGGTTTTGGAACCAACATCAGAACAGTCGACGATATGGTTGTATACAGACTCGACTTATTTGATACGAGGAATCACCCAATGGATATTTGGGTGGCGTTCACGCGGATGGAAGAATGCAGAAGGCAAAGATGTGGCCAACCGCGAACTCTGGGAAGAACTGTCCAGACAAACTTCGCGACTCAAGCCTGCTGATATCCAGTGGAAGTATATTCGTGGACATGCCGGATTTCCCGGCAATGAGAGATGCGATCAAGTAGCAGTATCGTTTGCTACCGGTAAATCCGTGTCGCTTTACAACGGTCCGCGTGATAGCTATTTCGTGAATCTCGATCAGGTCCCAAGCGAAGACAAAGTTCCTGAGCAAAAGAAAACAGACAACAGCAAAAGCGTTCGACCAAGTGGTGCGAAGTCCGGTGGAGGCGCCACAACATATTTAAGCTACTATGGTGGCATCGTTAAGCGACATATGACCTGGGCTGAATGTGAACGACTGGTGAAAGGCAAGAACGCGAAGTTCAAAAAGGCAAAATCACCGCAAGAAGAACAAGAAATTTTGCGAAGCTGGGGTCTCGATGCACGAACATCGATAGAGTGAAAGCACGATTCACAAGGAAGCAGAAACCAGCAAGGATCAGTTGGTCCGCCTCACCTGAGCGTCTCCGTGATATGATTGCCGGTTGTCGCAAAGTTTGTTGCAGGAAAATATGAGAAATTCAGCTCTAAACCTAATTGTTCTTTCTGTTCTTTGTCAAACAATGATGACCGCTTGCGGAGGGGTCAGTGAACAAGCCAAGGAAAACGCCAAACAAGAGATCCAGAGCGAACTAGATCAGGCTCAAAAGAAAATTGAGCAGCGCGTTGAAGAAAAGATGGAAAAGATGGAAGAAAAGGTAGAGGAAAAGACGAAAGAAGCGAAAGCGAAGATCGAGGCAAAAACCAAAGAGAAGCTCGGCGAAATAAAAGAGAAGGCTTCCGAGTTAAAAGAAAAAGCTGCTGAAAAAGCTGCTGAGTTTAAAGAAAAGGCTGCTGAACAACGTGAAGCCAGGGTCGAAGAGATCAAAGAGAAGCTGGAAAGTGGTGGTCCAGGTCCACTAAGACAGCTTATTCAACGCCGACGAGAGGCGGGTTCTGATAATGAACAGCCCGGATTACCGGGACCACCAGGACCGCTGCTACGCAGGCTAGAACAACGACAACAACAATAATTACTAGCCAAGCTCTCTTTCGATGAAGCCGAACGACGTTGCTAAATCGCACCCGCGAGCAATTTAGTAATACTGCATTGCGTCCCGCCACGCGCCTTTTCAGGATTGACGGCGACTACTAAACCCGCATCCATGTTGATCAATAGATGCGGTCTATCTTGATCTGCGACAGTATATGTGGTGCGATGGACACCCAATTGAATGCGAAAGAACTTAAGGACCTTTTCCGGAGGATCGGAGCTAGTGAACCCCTGAGAAGCATTGTCTTTCGAAATAACCAATGCACCTACCGGCTTCATATCGACCAGCAACGAAATACCAAACACCTGCTCGAACGGTTGTAGAAGTTCGCCTTGCTTTTTAAAGGCATTCCTGATTTCGAGGGACTTGAAGTTGGTTCTTTTGATCAATTTCATTGTCGCTTCATCTTCAACCGGATTGAGACGCAACCAGGCTTCGCGAGACCATGCAGCACCAAGCGCTTCGACGACCAGGTAATCCCCTTGCTCTGTCGGAACCTGGATCACACTACGGACGTTCAAACGTTGCAGATAGAAGTCCTTCAGCGAGTCGCTCGTCTCATCGACAAAAAATTCCAGAACAGTATCCTTCTCCTTCACCTTCACATTCACTTCTTCCACGCGCGGCATCAAACGAGCGCCAGCCGGAATTGGCATGCTAACTTTTCCCTCGAGAGGTTCATTGACACGCTCCGTTTCTGTTTTCTGCCGCGGGTTCAACAGACCTCGCCCCGCTACCATCATACCTAAGGCCGCCAGTTCCGAACGTTTAGGAAAGTCCTTGAGTCGCCAACGTACTGGAAGAAAAGTGCGGTCCTCGCTAAGTGAATTACCAAGTTGTTCGACCACAGTAGTGAACGGTGCCCTGGCGACGCAATCTCTCGTGCCTTCCGTATTGAAGCGATAAAACTCGACAATGTCACACTCCGGAAAGCTATTAATGCGACCGTCGACAATATTGGTTTTGCTAAACTGGTAACCGTTCCATTTGTCCCTCTCGGTCAGAAACGGACAGGCAAATATCCCCTGTCTATCGACTCGCTTTTGAACCAGAAAGCGTTCCTGGTCACAATATGTCAGGTTATATACACTCAACCGAAATGAATTTACGGTATTAAATACAGGGTCGCTCTCCGGTACTTCAAACGATTCCCAAACTCCCTTTCGCAGCACCATGGGCAATGCAAAAACGCCATATCTGTCCTTGACTAAATTCCCGCCCAGTGACGTTAACAGCGATATTCCTTCGACATCTTTGGAGCCCGTTACCAGCACAGTATCCGGCGTCGGTGCCATCGCTACGATTTCACCATCGACCTGGAGGTTCGCGAAGAGATCCGGCAAAAGAAGCCTGGCACCATCATATGAATCTCTCCAGGAAGAAACATAGAAACCTGCCTGCACCACTCGAAACGGTTCCACACTTTTGCGCATCAGATTTTCTACAGCGATCTCAATCGCCACTTCAACGCTAAGTCCCAGGCGATCGAGATCGGAGTAACGAACTTGAAATGGCGTTCCACCATTCTCTATTACAAGCCCGACTCCCAGAACATCAGCATAGGGGAGTAGAACCAACTCGTCTCCGAGGTCGGGGGATGAATTCGTGGCCAGACGATCGTTGTCACGTACCAAACTAATGTGCGATCGTAAGTATGGGAACAAGGCAGAAAGCACTTCCGAGCCAGAATTCCTGTCTCCAGGAGTCAGGAATTCCTGCAACTGCTTCTGAAGCTCCGATAAATTTTCGGGACTTTCAGTGGTCACATATAGTTCATACAAATTCGCTAACGGCAGCGCAAAGCCGACATCTGTGAATAACGTAAAACTCTCAGCGTGAAGCAGCCATCGATAGGGAGATACCGATGCAAGCATCCGTTGAACCAGGAGTGCAAAAAGTTCCGGATTGAGTGGTTCTGTCTCGGTCATTAGCTCTCTTCAAGTACAATCGCATCCCCAAAGCCGACCCGCTGGATCTGCGCACTGCGAGTTAGCGAAGAAGAAACTAGTATACGAGATTTCCTCAAAGGCTCTCTTCGCTGGACAAACAAGTTTCACAAAGACGAGGCAAACGAGAACCATCCTATAGCGATGAAAAAAGAACTTCTGGCAGAGCTATAGGATCAGCATCGCCTCGTCGCGAGAAACTCAGGCGCCCAACTGTTGAAATGGGCCCAGCCAAACTTTGGTCAGAAATTCGAACTAAATTAGGAAGCGCATCATCCTTTACTAACAACAGCGTCCAAACCTGCTTCATCCTGCAAGGAAGCGGATTCTCTGCATCTACCCAAACATTCCGGGAGACGTTATGACCTTCGACCAATTTGAAGTTCCTTCCCCTGCATCGACCGAGCCAATCAATCTGGTAGACACCCTACAGCCCTCGGACTACTCAGCAGCTAGAACAAAAACGAACACAACGCAGCCACTCGACCACTTTCCGATTGTCACTTGGACTGAAGAAGACGGTGATTCCAGGTCAGCGGAGGGCGGCAGGGAAAGAGAGACCGCTGCTCGAGATCCTGATAGACGACCAACTACTTCTGAGGATTTAGCTACCCTGCGAGATCCCGAATCACGGGTCCGAGAGGTTGAGGACGCGGGCAGACGTCTCGTCAGAGGAATTACGGGTTCGTCCGATCGCTCTGCTGAGGTTATAAGGGGATTACGAAACATCGCGGAGTCTTCAGATGCGACGAACCGAGAGCGTCGGGAGGCTCGCGAACTTCTCATAGAAGGACTCGAGCGACTATACGACCCTGAGAATCGGATGAACGCCTCCGAGGTCAGAGAAAGAGCTGCAATGATGGGCCGTACGGTGGTGCCGGCGTTGGGTGCTATCGTCGCCGCCAACCCAGTGGCCCGCGATCGAGAGAATCCCAGCGGCCGGGCAATCAGAGACAACGCCAATCTAACACTCGGTCTCATACATGGAGAGGAGAGCACAGATCAGATATGGCAAGCTTTTAGCGAAGTGAAACCAGAACGGGCAGGACAAGTCTTGGGACTAATGGTTCGGTCAGGGACTGACATGAGGGATACTCAGGGGCTTGGAACGATTACAGCGTTGCGGTCGTTTGCTGAGGAATGGCGACCTGGGGTGAACAAGCGCGTGGCCAGCGAAAGAGCATTGGCTGAAATGGCTCAAGGACTTGTTCGAGAACCCAATAACTTACTTTCACCTGACGTTCGTGAGCGACTGAGCGCAATCGGTCCCTCTGCCGCCGCAACCCTGCAACGTATCGTGGATGCAAATCCTG
>CAYTDR010000131.1:0-12476 GCA_964436185.1 uncultured Candidatus Obscuribacterales bacterium
CAAGACAAACCTCTTTTACCACCAAGCAAGCGTTATGTTGCAATAGTGGGTTGCATGCCCTCAGAGCTCTCGTTGGAAACAGAGGTGGTACCAGGAAAGCCGCATGGACTCTTGACTTACAACCTCATCAATACACTTCGCAATGGCTCGAAAAATCTTACTTATCGAGACATTTGGTCAAGAGTCGCCTCGGCAGTCAATAAAACTGCCTCAAGCCAAAATCCGCAGATTGAGGGCGACCTGGACAGAACTTTTCTAAAAGGTGCCGGCGATCGCTCTGACTCCTTTTTTAACGTGAAAAATGTTCAAACAGATAAAGATGGCAAAATCTCCATCGACATAGACGCAGGCACCGTCTTTGGTATCGAGCAAGGCGGGCTTGTCGCACTTTTTAAAAAAGATGCGTCGCAGCTGTCTGGCAATGAAAACCTCATCACACTGGGAGATGTAACTGTCACTGACACATTCAGCTCCACGGTCGCGCTCAGAGACACTCCTGGCGATGATGTTGTTCTGGAAGAGGCAAAGGTTGTATTAGTGACACCCTTCTTTGGCAAGCGAAAATTAAGTGTCGCCATCGATACCAAAGCTATGAAAAAGCGCAACGGCTTCCTTGGCAGATTGAAAGAATCTCTGGAAAATAATAAGTGCTTCGTCTTAAGGAATTCCGATAGCACAATTGCTTCTCAAACTCCCGGCGACTCTTCTGCCGACGTGACGATCGTTTCAGGTAAGGGAGATGATTTTGTCAAATATGGTGGGAACCTATCGGCTACAGAGACGGAACTCAAATCAAAAGAAGGGTTTTACGTCGCATCTGCCGAGGGCTCTCCGCTGTTCAATATGTTCGTACCTGCTGACTCGCCGAACTGTGAGAAGACAATTACTGAAGCACTGGAAAAGAAAGCTCGACAGCAGTCACTTCTAAACTTCAACAATAATGTCACTACGCTTAATGATGCTCTAGCTCTATCGATCGAGCGTGTGGTCTCAGAAAAGCAAAGACCTGGTGGCAAATCGATATACGAATACGAGACCAAAGAAGTCGACAACCTCTCTACGCCGACATTCAAGATTGGTGAAAAATTCAGATTGTCAATTCAAAACAAGTCTGCGTCAGACCTGTACATCACGGGAGTATGCATTGGTGTGGACGGTAGTATCCAAATTGTCTTTCCTCCGGAAGGAGCCAACGATATACTACCGGCCGGCGGAAAATTCGAAACTAAACCAATCAAGATTTCAGGACCGAGCGGCATCGAGACGCTTAAACTGTTGGTGTCGACGAAACCAGTCGATTTCCGCGCGATTCAACAACCTGCAGCAACCGTCAAAGTATATCTAGACGCCCTAAAGAAAGGCGAATTCGAGGGAGTGAAGGACATGCTCCTCATTTCGATGTTCAAACCGGAAAGCGCGAGAACGTTATCGTCCGTAGACGAATCTCTGGATGACTGGGTTGCCACTCGCATCGACTATCGAATTCAAGATGCTAAGTCGCAATAAGTCGCTGCACATCTGACCCAAGATAAGGTCCGTTAGCCTGTTGACAGTTTTCTTCTTTCGAGAGATTCGATGAATTGGTGCCCTACTCTATCTATTGTTGCGACGCTCCTAGTAGCTGCTTCCTTCACCATGCAGCCAACGATCTCAGCAACCGGCAAATCCGCACCTCACAAAAAAGCACTTATCATCGGTATCAGCGGCTATCAGCAAGGCCGCAAGGGTGACTTGACCGAGTTGAATACAAACCCAGACGTGGAGGCAATTTCAAAGGCCCTGCAGATCGAAAAATTTGGTTTCAAACCAGCGGACATCCGCACGCTCACTAAACCTAACCAAACTACACGCGAGTCTATTCTTGCTGCTCTGAAACAGTTGGCGTCTGAAACCAACGCCGGTGACCTTATATACATTCATTTCTCCGGCCATGGATCGCAGATTCCGGACGATGATTCACAAGAAGAAACTGACGGACTTGATGAGACTCTAGTACCATCAGACTACGATCCCAAGTCAGAAGCCTCTCGAATCGCGTCACAAATTCGCGACGATGAGGTCGGTGAAATCGTCGATGCCATACTCGCCAAAAAACCCCTCCTGCTTACGAGTAGCTTTGATTGTTGTTGTTCTGGTGGCAACACCAGAGGTCTTGAGCTAAAACGCGGATTTCCATGGCAAGGAGCAATGCCTGATCGTGGCACGACCAGTGGTGCCGACAACACCTTTGCAGATCGTGACGAGGCAAACTTTGTTGCCATCTACGCCGCGCGGCCATCTCAGAGCGCCTGGGAAACCGTTGATGACAAGGGACATCCAATGGGGTTGTTGTCTTACGCATTGTCCAAACATCTTGAAGCGGCTGACAATAAAACAACTTACAAGGATGTTCTGGACAACATTTCGCTTACGTTCATGGAGAAGAATCGTACGGACCAAAATCCTCAGATTGAAGGAAAACTAGATAACGTCATCATGAGTGGAGCCGTATTGAAGGCGGAGCCGCTCATCAAGGTAGAGATGGTCGACAACAATGTAGTCCTGAATGCAGGAGATCTGGCAGGCGTAACAAAGGACTCGGTTTACGAACTCTACCCGGCCAACACCAAATCTACTGCAAGCGTAAAACCATTTGGCAAATTTTTCGTAGAGAGTACTGATTTCACCAGTGCAGTTCTGAAACCGGTGGATGGTAAATCCCTTCCTAAGAACGTCTTGCTCGCACGAGCCAAGGAAGTGACGCACCGCTACGGAGATGCTCAAATTTCACTGTCTTTAGAGGGAATTGGCCAAGCAGATTCCGAGAGACTAGCCGAAGTGATCGAGAAAGATGGGAACGGTTTCGTTAAAATCGCCCGCGCCGGAGTTACACCAGACATCCGACTTATTGCAAGCGATACCATTGGAACTCGAACGTCGTCATCAAAGACACTCTCTGCGAAATTAGAACGAAGAAACGGCTCCGTCGTTAACGAGACATTATTCGATCTTTCAGTCGAAAACAGGGATGCCTCAGTGAAAAAACTGGTAGCACTTGCGAAAGACGAATTACGTTGGAACCACCTGATGAAACTGAAAAACGAAGACAGCGATCGAAGCGTCGACGTTGAATTTCGACTGGTACCACTTATTGGCGTACAAACGAACGCAAGAAATCAGATTACAACGAAAGCAACAGGCGCCGGCGAACCACTGACTGGTGCTATTTCGTTGCCGAACAATCAGTTCTTTGCTTTTGAAGCGCGTTGCAAGCCAGGAAGCAAACGAGCGTACCTCACAGTATTCGATTTGACGCCCGACGGACAGATAAGCATTATGTATCCGCTAAAAAGCAAAAGTGGCGTTCACGACAACTACATCGAGCCCGACGGAAATT
Organism: uncultured Candidatus Obscuribacterales bacterium; assembly: GCA_964436185.1. Lineage (GTDB taxonomy): Bacteria > Cyanobacteriota > Vampirovibrionia > Obscuribacterales > Obscuribacteraceae > CAYTDR01. Next base: position 3,377 of record CAYTDR010000131.1, read on the forward strand.
GGCACCGGCTGGAGCCAGGCTATCACAAGGCTGGAAAACCAGCAGGCGATCTGTTCAAGTTAGTTGCAACAGAGGTTTGGTCAGACTTCACTCCGATTACATCCGGAGGGAGAACAAAAAACGCACATGGCGCGGCCAGTCCGATAGAAAATCTATTCCTTGCCACCAACGAAACTCGCCGACTGGCAACATTATGTGATGTCGCCCCAACTGGCTGGTGTACAGCAAAAATCGCTTTGGTAAATGTGACGGACGAACCAGCAAAATAACTGAGTCCCTATCGAACCACACTTCGACGGATAACTGCGTTTGCATCCACGTGGATGCAACAACTGCCTGGTCAAGCACTTCTTAGAAGCAGAATCTGACCACGACAAAAGATCGGTTGATGTTTTCGTTAAATCCCGGACGAAGGACGCTCGTCTTTTGAGATGTGGTTCGAGAACTGCGCTCCAACAGGAAGTGCCTACAAACAAACCAAACAAACCTGACATTCGCACTCCCAACTTGCGCAGTTCAGAACCACATCTCAAATTAAATGTGGAGAGTGAGATGAATACACAAAAGGCATTGCGTCGACTAACGGAAGAACAGAATCAGACTACCAATTCAACTGTCTATCGAAGAATTCGTTTGAAGAAACTGAACTGGTACTATGACGTTAGCAGAGTGCCTCGAGCCGATCGCTACAAAGACGTGCGCAAGGGAAAGCTGAAGGGAAAGCACGAGCCGCTGGCACGCGACTTAACGGGCCGACCAGTACAAAACTTCTGCGCAGCGGCGGTACGGGCTACCGGAGCTTGAGTTGCCAGATTTCGTTCTTTTACTTCTTTTCTAAAATCAGCTCATATCCAGCACTCGTCCTGCCCAGTATTGCGGCGCAATTCACTATGGAATGGCACGAATATCCTCTTGCGCTCAGCAAATGCCTGGACCTTGGAAGGGGATCATTGTATGCTGCCTCCTTACCGGCAGCATACGAAAGATGGACGAATTGAATATGATGCGCGCACGGTTGATTTGAACTCGTGGCGGCTAAACGTCTGTTTGTTTTAGTTTTACTTCGCCGACAACTTGGGTAGATTGAACCAGCGAAATTCGAAGGAGCAATAACAATGGTATGGTCAAAATCTATCGCCGACAAGATCAACCAACTCTTGCAACCACTTGCCACCGAAGCCCACAACGTTGCCGTTCTAGCCACTCCCAAAACAGTCGATGCCTCCACACCTTCTTGGCGAGCAGCAAGACTGGATATAGCCAGCAAAGCAAGTGGGTCATGGAAACCTCGGATCTTTCGTTTTAAGGCCGACGGTGAAATGGAGCAAGAGCTCATGTCCGCTGGTGCAGAGAAGGCGATTAGAACGCTGCGAACATTCAGAGATTCACTGTCCATCGAAGATACTTTTTATGGCTTGACCTTGATGGTGATGGAGAACCGGAGCTGCAGCGTTCAATTCGATTTCAACGATCCGGCATCACCGGTCAAACTGATGGAGAAGCCGATCGTCTCCCTTTTCAACAAAAATGCAGCAATGGCATTCGACAGGCAGATCAGAATGGATGAGCTAGTGAAGCAAAGCGGAAAGGCTGGGTGGAACTGGGATCCATCCACGGCTGAGCTTGTTATGGGGGGCCAAACTTTTGAAGCCCATGTTCTTGGATCTTTTACACTACCTGACTGCACCTGGCTCTGGAGTTGGAACAATCCAACGATACACGAAACAAGTCAGCAGAAAGTTTGTGACGAACAGCTCAAAGAAAGGGTTATGGCCCTCAACGACCAGTGCCCTGTCTTAACTGGTGAAGGACGTATTGAGCTGCTCCCGATACTTGGATCAGAACTATGCTGGTTGGCCGCAGATGTGCTGGGAATGACCATAAGCAGAGAGCTGGGATACGATGGATTTTATCGTATGCCTATTCCGTTCGGATTCACAACCCTGCTCATTAGAGATGCACTGCTTAAGAATACGGAAGACAATCCGCTTCCGGTAATAACAACCAGGTTCTCTCAAGCAATCGCGGCAATGCCGATTCCCGACCACAAGGCTGCCTTCATTTCGTACGCCGAATCGTATGGATTGAAAGTTGCAATCGATGGAGAAACTGTCAGGGTCAGCAAAACAGACGACGATTCCGAATCTATTGACGCCGAATTTGATACCGATAATCGCCTGATCAAGATGAACACCAGAATCGGTACCAGCCAATCAAAATGAATGTAGGTTGAGCATTGATCGCGAACACTATTGTTGGCGCTCAACCATCCAGGAACCTGATTTTTTGGCGCTGAAGCGGAGCGCAAACATGCTGCCGACGCGATAGATAACGCTCGAGGGCAGGAGTTGTTTTATTCAGCTTTGAGACGCAAGATCGCGACGTCAGTTCGTTCGTGACTTTATCTCAGAATTGGTTATACACCAGGCGTCGCTCTAAGTTGCTAGGTTCAGGGAAAACTGCGCCGCTATCATCGTGCGCGCAGACAGTAGAAAAATGCATCACCACATAGCATTAAATGCGGTATCAGTCGGAAATCGGAAGTCGAATGGTCGAACCGCGACACAAACATTGACCTTTTCATTAACACCATAGGCCTTGAGATTGGAGACAATGCAGATAAGTCTGTTGATGGGCGTTCACTTCTAACCTGTTCACCTAAGGCGAAAGAAAACCAACGCATTCTGAACGAACAACGAATCAAAAAACGCACACACAAACTTGCAAGCAACTAAATCCACAAAATCACTAACAAGGAGCAACCGATGAAAACATTTGAGACCATATCAGACTTCACATGCAGATGCGGCAGGTTAGACTGCGAAGGGTGCGTACTCAGAACTTCCAAATCAAATAGGCTAATAGAGAACAGACGAAAGAGACGGCAATCGAGACGAGACATGCAATTTCAGATCGAATACCTCGACCCATCTCAACTGGATGGTTTTTAATCACTAATTGCAAATCCACAATTGAACATTTCGAATTTCATACGACCGGATTCAGCATGACGGCTCGAGACATATTGCGCAAAGACGGGAACACCTCAGCGATGCTCCCGTCTTGCCACTCTTTGGATGATAGATGAGCCACCAGGCTCAAAAATTTCGCTGCTAAACCGGCACTAGGCAGAGTCAGCAGTCATCACGTTCTATGGATACAGTTTGTACGTGTATACATCATAGGTACCAAAATTAACTGGTGAGTAATCCCAGAGTTTGTAGTTGCCACCCACGAAATTCACCAGTCCCTTCAACTGAATTACACCGGTGGCCTCGAGTGTGGAAGTACCCCAGGCAGGAACATCGCCGACCCATTTCGAATTCATGTAGATAGAAACCGGCCATGCTGTGTAGTTCTCAACATACACTTTGCACCAGTGTGCTCGTGTCTTAGGACCGCCTTTACTCGGTGGCGCAATTTCTAACTTCTTAGCATCGATTGCAGCAGGTCTCGAGAATGGTGGTGTGCCTTTTCCATCTTTCGCATTCAACTTGACGACGTTCTTGCCATCCTCTGATTTCGGAGCATCGGAACTCTTCTTATCGGCTTTCGGATCAGGGCTCTTCTTCTCGACTTTCGTCGCTTCTGCACCCTTCTTCTCCTCAGCGAAGGCTGTGCCTTTACACAGAGACATGGCAGACAGCAGAACAGCAATCGATAGGATGCCGACTTTTGCAATTTTCATAAGTGGACTCCTTTAGTGGCTAATGAAAACCTTTGACTATTAGACTGATCGTTACTCAAACTGAATCGTGATATCAGATTGAAAGCCTTCGCTGACGCTGTAGAGCGCAAACCGCGCGGACTTGATTTCAGTCAATCACCTCAATTTTCAAAGTGTACGACCTTTCTTTCACATTTGCGATTCTTTGGAACCCAAAGCCAGCTTGTCAACTCCCAAATGCCAGGGTCCTCCTATGTCAAACATTCCATGACTCTGGCAGCTCCATTGAAAGACCGGGGAAATCCTGAGTTTTGCCGAACCGTCGAAGTCGATGCATTTTGACTCGCACGCACTGCATCTAGTGACCAAACGAAAACCCAATCATTGCCGTCATCCGCTGAAACGATCTACGAATCCCCAACGATGATCCATGCAGCCCAATAATACGGGTCAGCAAAATCAGGGTCGCTACGCAGTTCGCGCTGAGCATCTCGAAGTGCTTCGGACGGACTTTCGCCTTTCTGCCACAGGTTCGAATAGAACAGCTTCATTAGCTTCGCGGTCGCACGATCGTCAACCTTCCAGAGAGACATCAGAACATTCCTGGCACCAGCAGCGATGACTGACGCGCGCAGACCTATTACACCCTGTCCACTCACCTCTTCCCCTCGTCCAGTCTCGCAGGCCGAAAGCGCCACCACCTTGCATTTACTCAAGTCGACGTTAAGAACTTCGAGCGCGGTTAGTTTAGCCGACCTTCGAGATTTAGAATTTTTATCCGAGTCGTCGGGAGACAAGAGAAGCCCCGAATTTAGCAGAACATTCTGTTCCGCCATCGCTTCATCGGAGCCCTCCGCTTCTCGGAAAGAGCGTACCTGTACTCGATGATTCGAAGTGGCAATTTTTGTTGCACCTGAATGGTGCTGCGATGCTGATACGAAGTATCCATGCGTGGCGAAATGAGCATAAGAACAGCCAGGCCAGATTCCGAGGACTTCGTTTTTAGATCCCTTGTCCCCTGTCAACACTTGCGCGGTGATTCCTCGTTCTTGACCTAGAAGAGCTATTTCAGCCACTTCCGCACCTGTTTCAGGCAGCAGTTGTGCATCCGCAAATTTCAGTCCGCCAACGAGCAAAATCTTCTCTTCGTCGCTCGAATCGCTACTCGAACTGGAAACTTTGGCACTAGTAGCTCTCGAACTCGATCGCAAAAGTTGGAATTGGCGCGGGCTATCGACCTGATGAGCCACGAGGGGGTGTTTTCGTTGCTCATCCTCGACTAGCAAGTTCCATGGCACTCTAGCAAGCTCACCATCAACTGCGATCCAAACATCTTTGATGTCTGAAGGCAGTGTGGCCAGGATCGGTTTCCAAACCGCAACTCTCAAAGATTCGCGTGCCTTGGCATCGTTATATTTTGGTGCGACGGAAGTTGCTTCATCAACAATACGCACATCTCTAGTGCCGCTAGCTGACTCAGCTGTGTTTGCCAATCCAAAAGTTTGCAGCGTTTCGTGTGGCACTGCTTCGCGATCACTATGGGCAACCAGCGCCAACCAATTCGATATTGCCTCTCTGATACTGCCAGCGGAACCAAGTTGAATTATCCTAGGTTCGCGAATGCTGCTTGTACGGCTTCCCATTACTATAGCCACGAACCGACGTTCTCCCGAAATGACGTCGGTATACTCATTGAAATCAATGAGCACCTCTTCTGAACTCATGACCTTTTTTATCTCGACGACTATATCCATCGTCAAAGAACCGCCCAGTAGGCGCTCTTGTTTGGCCAAATCGCCTTGGCGCATCAGAGCTTTGAAATATTCATTTGCCTGAAAAAGCTGACTTTGCAACTCACCCACAAGCTCTTCGTATCGCCGCTTCTCCTCTTCCGAAGGCGACGGGCTAGCCGATGTTTGCTTGTCCGCTCCTTTGCTCGTATTGGCAGCAAGATTCGCCGTTTTCCCGTGTGCGTTGACAACCATCCCACTCGTCAGCTTCCGAAACTTCAACAAGAGCTGCCTCTCTTGCTCCTCAAGCTCTCCAATCCGCGCAAAACTTACTCGAGTTCGCGAATTGGAACCCTTTGCCAGCTCCGTTCGGAGTGAAACGAGCCTCTTCAAAAACTCGTCATCATTTATACTTCTCGCGGCCACGGCTTGTTGTCTCAAGGACTCGATCAAAAGTCCTTTCCATCGCGACAAATATGTAAAGGTCCGTGGCAAGGATTCGCTATCAGTACAGACAGAAAGCAGCAGGCTGGTCTCTTCTTTTAACACTGTCACGAATGCCGCTTGTTGCCGAAATGATAATTTCGGAAAGACATTAATGCAGTATTCATCAAGTATTTGCGCGGACCGAAAAATGAACTCTTTGGCTGATTCACGATCATTCTGACCAAGCCTTACGCGGGCCAAAAGATTGAGACAGTTGGCCATTCTATCGCTGGTTTCCTTACGTGGAAGGGTATTTAGCGTGCGTTCCGCTTCTTGCAGCATTTCGCTAGCCTTAGCGAAATCCTCCTTGATCAAATAGAATTGACCGGCAGCGGAATATGACTCAGCTTTTGCAACCGCAGTTGAAGAATCCGTTGGAAGATTTCCAGACAAGCAGAGCGACTGTGCCAGGTACCTCTCCGCGCTCGTCAGGTTTCCTGATTCTGTCGAAAGACTGCTCAACGCATTTAGAATTTCCAGGGATTGAACTTTGCTCTTCCCGAACTCACCCAAAGTTTCGATAGAAACTTGACATTCATATGCTGCCTGCTCGATCTGAACTAAAGCGAGATCGGCGCGAGCCAGTCTATAATGTGCTTCGGCAAAAACTTCACGATTCGTTTGTGTTCTCCTATGCAGGCACGCAAGCGCGTCTTTTGCATAAGCCTTAGATGTTGAGTACTCGTGTAGTTCGAAAGCCACTTCAGACAGGACAATGTCTGCTTGGGACTCCAAATGTAGGTTCTTGAATTTCTTTGCTGATTCGATCAACTTCATTAGTTGCTTGTTCGCAATTGCGTAGTCGCCGGTTCTCACGAGGAATTTAATTGCTTCTAGAGTACGTTCACTCAGCGCCATGGACTGCCCGAAGGAATTCTCATCACTCGATGCGATAGTTGCCATGTCACATGACTGCTCATGTTCGTTTTCTTCCTCAAACATATACATTGCCCAGAGCTGACTATCCAGAATGAAACACATAGCATCTTGAGCTGTGCCTAGCCTGGCAATTATCGTGGTAGCAAAATCCCGTTCCTTGTCGCTCAGCTTCTTAATTGCGGGCTGATCACCTTTGGCTATTGCAACAACCGTGTACAAGTTTATGAATGGCCCCATCGAATAGAGAGGATGGAAGTTGACACCGCTAATTCTCCGTAGAATCGCACCAACTCTTGCTTGAGCATAGTAGCTCGAGTGTTGCATGCCTGCATATCTTGGACCTTCGTGTTCGCGGCCCGTGTTGAGTAGATACAGCGGAACCGCAGAAGCAGGGTCCAGCAGTTCGACGGCAGTGGCAGTATTGAAGATGAATCTATAGTACTCGATGGATTGCGTCCCTAGCAGTTCTCGGCATTCCTCGAGGTTTTCCACGAACAATTTTTTCGCGGCACCGCGATCTCCCGCTTCAGCAAGAGCATCTGCGATTATCCACTTACAATTGATAGCTAACTCCTTGTTGGACGGCACGTCTGAAAAGATTCGATCCAGCTTTTCAGATAGCATGCGAATCCGTTGTAAAGATTTTTCGCTCTTGGCCGACAGCAAGGCTTTAACTACCTGCTCGACAGATTTGCGCTTGTCTTTTTTCAATGAAGCAAGAAGCTCGTGGACACGAGCTCCAATCATCTTAGCAGCTGAAAGTTTCTGTCTTTCTGTGATCCTGTCCGCGAGAAAGAAATTCGCACTCAGGCGCGAATCACCTGCCTCGGTATCGCGTTGATTCACAACCGAGTAGATTTTTAGCGCAAGCATGTAGGATCCGTAGCATTCAAGATGACGTGCCACCTCTCTGAGGTTATGCCTCTCTTTGTCCCCTTCAGATACAATCTGTGCAAGGAGTTCGTCAACTAACGCATACGAAGGTTCCAACTGAACACGCTCCGGACACACGATGCCGTTACTGCGAGGTGCTCCAAAGGTTGACCGCACCATATGTAATGCTTGGACTCGGTCCTTTTGCCTCCATTTGACCACCGCCAATTGCCATCGAAGCTGCATCACGGCCGGTGCGCTAGTCGGGAGACAGAGCTCGTAAGCGGCAAGAGCCTGCTCGTACTTCTGCGCCGCAGACCTATCGTCTCTATCACGCTCGGCAAGTACTCCTTGCAACGCGAGAGAAGCGCCGAGATGGACGTTAAAAGTTTCGTCTGCTCGTACAGCTGAAGAGTAGCAATCAACGGCTAGTGCTGCCTCTTCCCTGGACTCCTGGTATTTCCTTAGGCGAAAGGCACGTCTTGCAATATTCAGATGCCCTAACCCCTCGTCTTCCGAATGAAGTCTGCTACGAAAGGACTTAGCAAGTTCTTTCTCTCCTTGTTTTGCATAGACGTTTGCAATGGCCGAAACACATTCCTTCAGGTCCATGTGCCCTTTGACAAGGTACTTCTCACGAATAGTCAGCGCTTCTTGCCAATAAGCGAGTGCCTCATCTGTCTGATTCTGCGCATCGTAGATTCTAGCTAAGGCCGCAGCGACCTTCGCTACCGATAATTCGTTTTTCGGTTCACACTTTTTCCGACCCGAGTAAAGTCGCAAGGTGAGACTCAACTTAGTATGCCCATCCTTGCAAATTGCGATTAAGCTCTCAATCGTTGTCAGAATCTCGGGACTATTCGGACTGAACGACTGGCATTGAATTTCGAGAAGTCTGGACATGTATTTTTCAACAAGCTTATGTTTGTCCTCGATTTCAATATATTTGCACTGGGCTTCAGAGCATCTTTTTCCAATTGCCTTCAGCAAAGCAACGACAGTTGGGTCATGCTCACTGATAAGTCCGATTTGCATACTCACCGCTTTTGAAAATGCTGCGTCAGCATCCTCCAAGCGGCCCTGATCCAGCTCAATGGCTCCCAGCTCGATTAGCGCGTTTACTTCCTCCGTCGAGCCACTTGGCGAAACATGGCGAAAAATCTGAATTGCTTTGCCGATCGAAATCGTGGCATCAATTAACGCCTCCGCAGCCCGTTGAACTATTGCCAAGTTCCACAATGCTATGCCTACTCGTTTGTCACTAGCACCGAAAATAGTGCCTCTAACTTCAACCACTGCACGACTGATCTTCTCCGCGTCGTACAGTTTCTTGTTGTAAAAATAGATGGTAGCTAATTGCGTCATCTCTGAAACGGTTATCGAGTTCTCCAGTCCATACTTCGATCTGCATACATCCGTCGAGCGAATAGCAAGTGGTTCAGCATCAGAAAAACGCTTCTGACGA
>CAYTDR010000132.1:0-12436 GCA_964436185.1 uncultured Candidatus Obscuribacterales bacterium
TGGCGGATTGGTCCCAGATCGATGGAGTCGACTTCGAACACTTCTGCCGTTCCTCCGCCGCCAATTCCAGTCACCTGCGTATTGCTGACGAACCTCCATCCCGATTCTCCGGAGCTCTTAAGCAGGGTGCGCTGCGCCCCGGTGTCGAAGATTAGTCTGGTCGGCTGCCCATTCACTTTTGCCTCCACGATACATTCATGACCCACCTGCGTAAAAGGAATATTGATTGTGTCATGAGGGACCGCTGCTGCTTTTGCACCACGTCGCGAAAAACGGATGCTTCCTGAGCTGTTATCGATATCATATCTATAGTCGCTAAAAAATGCTTGCCCCATTAACGGCAGACTGTTCTGCCCGTCAATCACTGCAATCGGCATTCGTTTCCGAATCTTTCCCAGTGCAATGTCGGCATCCATAGACCATTGAGCGGTTGTTCCGCCGGCACCACTACTGTGACCAATTGGAGCTCCCTGTGGCGGAGTGATTCCAATAGATTGCAAATTCTTCTTCGTTGTAACGCAAGTCTGCGCGCCGGTGTCGAAAATAAACCGCTGACTGCGTCCATTGATCTGACCGGAGACGATCAAATCTCCGCTTGGAGATCTCTGAAACGGTATCGATTCCGAATCCGGAAGACTATCGCTCCCAGGCGACCTCGCGCCAGATGTCTGTGCTTGGCCGGAAGACATTCCAAGCGCCTGACGAGCGAGCTGAGCGCCGGCCGAATTAGGATGGCCTTTAATCAAAGCAGTGTAATAAAACTTAGACTGACGCGCATTCCCCAATCGCTGATGACAGAGTCCTGCGTAATACAAAGCATTGGAGTTGTTCGGATCGTGCTTGAGCACACGTTCAAAGACACGAACTGCTTCAGCGTAGTTACCTTTTTTGAACAGACCTGTGCCGGTAGAGTAATCTTCCGTGGCCAGTGCCGCCGATAACACACACAGTCCGCTAACAATGGCGATTGCAAGCGCTTCGAGGATTGAGCCCCGCTTTAATAACATCCGACCTCCGCATAACATTTACTCCAAATATTCAACGTCATTTGCAGTACTTACCTCTACATACCATCTCCAAGGTTTACCCAACCGTATGAATTCCAGGCATAACCTCGAAAGGCTCGCATTTATTGCTTACACGAGATTGCCTCGATAACTATAGAACAGTCGCTGCTCTGATTTGGTCGACAATATCTCAACGCATGCAGAACACTGTTTCACTTCACGCAGATCGGCGCAAGCCGAAACTCCAGTTGTCATCGCGGTTTTCAATAAATCACCTGCCACCACTTCTGGTTCCGGACTGATTACAGGAATTTAAGCGAGTTTAGGAGAAAACCACACTTGACAATGCGCTTGTTTGAACCGTATCATCCTCCAAAGCCTGTAGCCCTGGCTTAACTTCCGTGGTTGATCAATAGTTTTTCGAGGTAAGAGCACATGTGGTGCTGCCCATTCGTTTACAGGCCGCCTGAGAGCCTAGAGAAGTCCCGATCAGCATTGATCAGGTCTGGCAAGAAGTCGCAAAGATCTAAAGTGATGAGATCTAGACTATCGGCTTCCAGTCTCTCTCATGCAGCGTCAAAAATATACAGAACCACGTTTGCTCGCCTCCGAGCAGTGGCACTCTTCAAGACTCGCAGCTTGCCAAAACGCATGGAGATGGCGAGAAGCGAGGATGTGTCGACACGAGATCTTTTAGAGCTTGTGCAAGATCCAAACCCAATGGTGAGAATGGAAGTTGCCTGGAACCGTTCAGCTACGTACAGCATCTTGCTGCGCCTTCGACAGGACAAAGACACCACAGTTGCAAACGTCGCTCGACGAAGGTTTATGGCAATCAGCGGCTTGGATCAATAGCAAGCCGACCTGCCGCATTCTCACAAATCCAGTTCATCACTCGCCGAACAGAAGTTGGCGCAGACTTTCCGCACTGCTCACAAGCTCAACGGAGCCTAAATTATTGTCGGGCAGCACCGGCAACTCCTGCAAAAATCGCTCAATGCCTATCTCGTAGAGGCGCTCAAGCCGTTCAATAGCTCTGAATGGCCCTCGCTCACCCCTGGGCAATGCCTTATCAACACGCCAGAATCCTTTCGGAGACACTGCTCGAACATCTCCCGATTCTCCATCGACAACTCCACCGAATAGAACAACCCGAAAGTCAGCAGGCGACAAACGATACAGATAAGCTGCCAGCGCATCGATTGAGGCTCTACAGATGGTGCGCATTGAATCGGTGATACTCGGCTGACGAGGATAACCCATTCGAACCAACGGTAGAGCAAACCGAGCAGACTGCAGCGAAAGCATCGCCACAAGACGAGCAAGCGCCTTCCATACCTCGCCATCCGTCATCTCAAATCGCGGCACCGGACACTCTTCCAGTATGTAGTAGTTCAAATTGTTGCCCGACATTTTTCTGCGTAACACGAAGTCAAAGACAAAACTATTAAGAATGCCGGACAACACGAGCGAGAGTTCGTCACCTGCCAACCCGCATGATGACTCCTTCGCACGCGGTAACGTCTCTTCAGATTTCGAGAAATAAAAGACCGGAACCGAGTTACCACAAGCAACATTGGACAGGCAAGCACTAATCATGGTGCGCACGTTCGTCGGACTTCCCACGGCAAGGAAGCCTACTTTTAACTTATCTACCACACTATTCTCTAGAAAAACTCGCCGATCAACCAGATATTGCGGTCCCAATTCCTGACAGTCAGGAGCCTGCCAGATCGCCCGCCGCCCTTTGCCAGACTGCCAGTGTTTCGCATTGGCATCGAACTGCCCGATCATTCTGCCTTCGTAGACGGGAACCAACACCTCGCTCACATCCTCTATCAGAACTCGCTTGCCGCCGCAAGCAGAGAGGATCACTCCTTCGTCTGTCGTCGTCGAGTCAACGGCAGACCAGTTACCGGAAAGCCAGTTGCCGAAGCCATCCTGGACCAGCCCTCGTGCCTCCACTTTATCACGAAGATAAAAATAACGAGAGTCCAGCGTCATGTCGAACTCGCGAGAGTACCCCAGGCGAGCATCACCAATTACGGTATCACCGAGATAAGCGGCAGAATCATATATTTGCTCCAATAGACGATGCTCCGCAATCGTTTCCACCTCTGGAATCGAGCTCCACTTCGGACTCGCCTTCGATATCATGTCCGCAGAATAGGCACTGCATTTCTCGGAACTGGTTCGCGCCGGTCGGTTCGGCACAAGAGACTTCTTGTCATAAGTATCGTCTGGCTCATCTTCTCTAATAGATGTCACAGCGAGCGGCGCCACCTCGCGACAATGCATCTCTGAACTTGTATTCAAAAAGCAGGCATCTACTTCGGCGGTAGTGCCACCTTTGGTGGCGACGAAAAAGCAATACCTGAACGACCGATGTATATCGAATGCTCCATCAGTATTGTAAAATCCAAGCAGCGTGTGCCATCCACACTGTTCCAGAAGAAGCTTTCTGAGCTCCTTGGTTCCACAGTCCGAATACAATCCGGACGGTACCAGTAACGCCACCATTCCACCATCCCTGGTCAGATAATAGGACTGCTCGATAAAGAGCTTGTACAAGTTGGCATCGCCCCGCCCCTGGTGGCTGAATGGAACACAAGCAGAACCAAACTGTACCGGACTCTTTTTCACCCAGTTGAGCAAATATGCATGGTCCTTCAGTCTTTGTTCCCATTGCTCGCACAGCTCGGAGTGACGCATGAACAACTCAGCTTGCCGGATCATCGCCTCCTGTTTTCCCAGACTCCAGAACGTCGAGTCAATCAATCCAAAGAACTCTCGCGAGTTAGGTTTCTCAATCTCCCAGGGAGGATTGCCAATCACCAGGTCAAACCCACCATCACGAAAAACATGCTCGAACTCGATTTGCCAATGGAAGAATTTGTTCCGACCGGCAGTCTCGAACACCGTTTGTTTAAGCCATTCCGGAAGGAGTGATTCTCCACTCTTCAATAGCATAGAGTTAATGAAGGATTCGATTCTATTATCCGGCTCCATGAACCATCGAGAGCACCACAAATCCAGTAACTCTTTCCGATCATGAGGAGATTGCGCTGCCGCCAAGAGGTTACGACCTGCTGCTTCGCCGCTTTGTACGGGTCGTAAGCGCTGCCTCACTGCATCGTCATCGGCTCCGCCTGCCATCTTCCCATCAATTCGGTGCGGCGGGAATACATTCTCAATTCTTGCTCCCACAAGACTGTTCCCCACCCTCAAGTTCGGAAAGCTCTCGAACTGATCAAGCCACGAACCACCGGAAAGAAGCCATAATCGAAGGCGGGCGACCTCGACGGCAACAGGATCGATGTCAACTCCATACAAGCACTGGCGGGCGATGTGCTCAAAAATCGTTGGACACTTGCTGCCGAGCTCCTGGAGGAACTCTTTCTCGCTGATGCCACTACCCGCGAGACTGTGCTTGAGAGCCTGCACCAGGGCTCTAAATGTCTCTACCAGAAATGCACCAGTGCCCATCGATGGATCCAAAATGCGAAGAGAAGCAATGGAAGCCGGTGATCTTACTTGACCCTGTTCATACAAAAGCGGCGTAATGGCAATTGAAACTGCTTGCCGTACTAGCGATAAGGGAGTGTAGAAAGAACCGCGCCGTCTCTGGACCTTATCTAGAGCCGTTATAGCAATCTTCACCGCACCATGTTCATCGTTCGACAAAGACGGTCGCATGGTCAGCAGAGCCTCATATATCTCCGATAGGCTCTGCTCCGGCGTCTCTACCGACTGTCGAATGAGTTGAACCAGGTCATCCAAAAGAGCAAGAAACGAATCATCAATAGTCTCTGTCGGAGAAATTGCCCCCTGGCAATCAAGCTGGAACCTGCGCCAGAATTGCAAAGCCAGCGCATCAAAGCGTCCCGGTGGAAATTCGGAGCCAGTCTCGCGGCAAGAATCTGATACCAGATGCAATGTGGCAAAACGCAGGATCAAAGTCATACAGTTCGCGAAGAAATCCGGCAAACTGCCGTTTCCTTGAGACAGCGATAATTCAGTCAAATTCGGACGAATATGCAGGTCAAGCAACGCGATCAAAATCTGCTGAACAACCGCGTAATACGAGATGCCCTGCTTCTTTGCCAATACCCTGCTATTTACCATGCTGTCACCGGTGCAATGAACGAAAATAAGCTCCACAGGTAGTGGCGACTGCTCCTGAGAAGCTTGCTTTGCGCCCAGGAATTGCTTTTCCGCAGTCGGTTATTGTCTGTTTCTCAGACCGTTCGATTCGCATAGCACAAGAGTTCTTCTACAGATTGTTTCATCCAATTGTACGGTTATTTGCACATTTTCTACATGGAAGGAATTCTCAGCCACGTCATCGTGACGAGTTTCACCAATTCAATCACGAATGCGCCGCAGAGCCAGTTAATCGGGGGCGATACGGGGCATAGTGTATACTCCTAGCCGACTGTGAAAGTTTGCCTGAAAGCTCACCTCAATTCACTGGAGACCCACATGGCCACAAGAAAAGTGCTTCTGGTCGATGACGATCCCGACATTCGCAAGATCGGACGCTTGAGTCTGACAGGCGTAGCAAAATGGGAAGTACACCTGGCCTCGTCGTGCGCGGAAGCTCTGGAACTGGCAAGCGCAGAACGACCAGATGTCATTCTCTTGGATTCGACGATGGGGGCAGAAGACAGTTATCAAACCTTGAGCAAAATCCATTTGAGCACGGACACACCGGTCATCATGACGGCGGTCAAAATGGAAGAACGCGAGCTCTCTCAGCTCATGGGACTGGGCGCTAAAGGTGTGATCAGCAAGCCGTTCAATCCCAGAACTCTTCCCAGTGAAATCGACAAGATTCTTTCCTGAGCGCAGTTACTGAACACAACTAACCGCTTGCGATTCACCTTTGCTTCCCAGCGCGCACCACATGCAATACCGTTTATACTGTGTTATATAGTAATACTAACTCTAGCAAAAAGAGCGCAATAGCGGCACAGAGACTCGCACACAGCGCAACAGAAAAAATCTATCGACTTGCATAGGCGCCACATCGATGTGTGTTCGATTCAGGTAAGAGCGCTCAACCGCAAACTCATAAGGCACGCGGCGTCGAAGCCAATCGCAAAGAACGATCGTGGTTAAGACTGGCAATAGAGCCAGTGCCAAGCTCGCGCTCTTCCCAGCCTAAATCTGGTTCGCCTCCGAACAACAGGAAGCCCACCGTCGGGCTTCCTGTTGTCGAGACTCCAACATTTTTCAGGCTCTTCGGAAGCTACATGCCCTGTTCAACCAGGTTCACCAGCCGCTAAAGAGCCCGCCGCGAGTCAGGAAGCGTCGGCAAAGATTTTACCGAGCCAGCCCTGCAGAGGAGCCTGGTCCGACACGTTGAGGACGAACTCCTGACCACGGGCAACGGATTGCAGCACACAACTGTTCCCCGCCTTCTGCCAGCGATCGCCGTCTTCGTGGTAGCTGAGACTCGTTCCCTTCTCGGGATGAAACCAGGCCGGCAGTTTCCACACCGACCGGTTGGACTGACTGGTATCCGTAAGCACCCGCGAATCTGCGAACTTACCGAACAGGCCAGCCCCGCGGTGCTGCCCGGAGGCGGTCTTCAGCTTGTCGCCGGCAATGTACAGACAGTTCGGGGTTCGATCCCAGATGTGCAAATGCGGGTGGTCACGATAGGCGGCTAGCCGCTCTACGCAACTCTCCTTGTCGACGAGAGGAACATTCTCTCCCACCGTCAACCATCCGTAGAGGACGTGAAGATTGGGCGCATTACGAGCGAATCGCCAGCGGGCTCCAACCTGCTCGACCTGCCTGAACCAGCCGAAGAACAGGAAAAGGTCGCCGGGACCGATTCCGTGCTTGCCGAGATGGACCTGAGCTGATTCAATCTGCCCGAACGCCGGTCGCCAACCATCAGGCCGCGGACACGAGCGCGCATCCAGATCCGGGTCCAGGTGACACAGGTACTTGGGTTTCATGCGAGCGGCGAGATCACCGACGAGCGGACCCAGTTCGTGCCCGTTGACTGAAAGCTCCGTATAGGTCTTAGGACCATAGCGAGAGGGAATCGGCAGCGGCACGAGCGTGCCGTCCGGCATGATCGGACTGGGAATGCCCCCGCTGCTAGAGTCGACGCCTTTTCTACTGAGCACCAGCCGCATTGGCGACCCTCCGTAATGTTCGTCGACTGCGCTTCTCCTGCGCGGGAGAGTCAACCTCAGCGGCATCAGGCACGACAAGCTTCGCTAACCTGCGCTCGTACGTATCCTTTCGGTTGGTGTCGACGACCGGCGGATCCCACGGCAGAGCTTGATTGTAGCTGGTGGCCAGGTTCGCCGCACGCCGGCGGCTCTGGTAAACAGCACCAAGCTCGTCCGCCACCTCCTCCGGTAGAGGGTCTTTGCGAGTGCGGAACTTGCTGGCGAAGCGTCCCTCCCAGCCGTTTCGATTGACGCCGCTGATCATAGCCAGAATGGCCGGGATGTCCGACTTTCCGGAAGAGTCCACCACCAGCGGTGCGCTATCATACCGGAAAGGCATGCCTGGGCGGCTCCAGCGGGCTTCACTACGATCGGAGTAGGGAACCATTTTGACGGGCGGCGTAAGATAGACCAGCTTGAATCCGTCCGATCCACCCTGAACGAACGCCAGCCGCTTTCCTTCCAGGTCTTTGCAGTTCTTCGGATGCATGAGGTTGCGTTGGTGGCAACCGGTGACGCCGAATGATCCGAATTCCCAAAACGGATCCGACCGCTTCTCATGCGGGTTTTGACGCCGAGTCTTGGGTCTGCGAAGAAGCACAATCACAACGGGCTCGCACAACTTTCTCGTGCGCATAACCATGTCCCTTTCGAGGAAAAGTTCGGTTAAACCTGATCTGCAAAGGACCAGGTCGGGCGATCTCCTTCCGGATTAGTATCCGGTGGTTGATGCAGTTTGTGCACCC
Organism: uncultured Candidatus Obscuribacterales bacterium; assembly: GCA_964436185.1. Taxonomy (GTDB): domain Bacteria; phylum Cyanobacteriota; class Vampirovibrionia; order Obscuribacterales; family Obscuribacteraceae; genus CAYTDR01. The sequence continues at coordinate 7,945 of CAYTDR010000132.1, forward strand.
TCACAGCAGCTGCCGGCAAAGCTGATTGCTTGTGACCGGCAGCGCTGGGAGGCATCAGAACAATTCCAGGTACGAGCGCTTGTTGCTCTGGATGCAACGCAGAACTTCCTCACACTGCTCCGGCCATTCCAGTGCGATCTGCTCGGCTCGGTCCCAGAGCTCTCTCGCCTCGACGGTGTAGCCCTGCTCGTATCGCAGGACAGCGACGAGGTTGAGAATCACGGGAACGTACCAGTGGTCGTCCTTGATGTGGCTGATTTCGCGAAGCGCGGAACGGGCGAAGGTCTCGGCGGTCCGGTAGTGGTTTCGAGACCAGGCCGCCTGGCTTTCATCAACAAGCCGAATAGCACGGTAGTACGCCTGCCTCACGGTCATCTTGGTGCCGAAGTTGGGCAGCGGTTCGTCGATGAGGAAGTTTGTGGCAGGCGTCTGGCAGAGGTTGAACACAGGCAGGCCGTTCCACCTTTCGACCTCCGGTTCATCAGGATTGTAGGGGGAGTCCTCGAAAGCACTGAAGTCCGGCTCGGGCATCAGCGATCGGAGAACCGCCCTTTCGCGCTCTTGCTTCCGGAGGGACCGGACGACGAGCAGCGACACGACGACAGGAACTAAAATCGCGCAAGCCAGGTAAGCGTAAAAGATCGGTTGCATAGTTCCCAACCTTTGGTTTCGATAGCGGTTTCGACTACTTCAAGCACACCACAGGTGATGCCCTTTCTGAATCTTTGCTTGGGTTTCGTCTCACTACCACCTGGTAGGGAGAGACGGCTGAAGAGTTGGGTCCTTGTGTGAGAGTTGTTTGTTGGGTCCGGCAGAAAATTTGAGCGAAGTTATAGCTCATACTACGATCTCCTCTCTTGACAAGTAAATGTTTGCGCGCAACCTCTATGAGACTCTGAACCCTCTAGCACTGGTAATAAACATAACTCGCACAGAAGATATTGCGACGGATCAATAGGCTGCCATGGAATGATCAAGTCGCGAAGTTAGCGATAGTCTCTTTTGTCGCTACAGCGATATCAACCGCGAAAGAAAGGCGTTTTGATATCCGTCCAAGATCAGGCAAGCAATTACCCCATCCATGCCATCCCCCCCAAAGCGTGCCAAAGCAGCAAGCACGCCAATTGCCAAAGTACCGCCAAATGCAAAGAGCGAAGCTCCAAAGCCCTGAAGCTCCAAAGCCCTGAAGCCCCAAGTCCCACCGTCCTCACGACAAACTATAGTATCTGCCGTCCGAAAATTTGTCCGAAAAAACAGCTTTGGATTACCAGTGCATGCAACGCGGAAGGCTGGTTGAGTCCAGCCTCCGCATTGCAATGAACTGGCGATCGAGCTAGCTAGTCATCTCAATCGACCACGATACCGCGTCGAATTGGTGATACCGAAGACAGTGCGTTAGGCGCCAGCCTTGCGGCTGCGCGGACGGACGTAGGGCATCCCGGCACGGATACGCTGAACCAGGAAGTGTTCCTTACCGTCCGTAGTCGGAGCGAGCACGAGGAGCTTGCCTTCGTAGAGACGCGGGTAGCCATCACCATACAACGTCTCGTGCATGCTGCGAATCACGTCCTCCGCAACCTGTCGCTTGCGCAGTTTGTTGCGACGGATACACTCTTCCAGCGGCGTGTGCAGGAGCAGAACGACGAAGTCGGTGTAGCCCTTGTCGAACGCACGAGTGTAGGTTCCCTCCCGATGGTTCAAAGCGATGTGCGTGTTGTCCGCGACAATGATCGCGTCCTTGTCACACCCCTCTTCGAGCTGCTTGTAGAGAACCGCCGAGACTTCTCGAGTTTGTCCCAGGATGGAAGCGTCACCGTAAAGCTGCTCGCGGATGGAGTCGCGATTGAGGTAAGTCACGCCCTTCGCCTTCAAGCGATCGGACAACGTGCTCTTACCGGAAGCGGGTAAGCCAATCATGACGATCAGCCGTCGCTTGACGTTATCAGTCAACCAATCGACGAGCTGATCCGCATGGACGACTTTCCCAGCACAAACATTCGTGGAATTCGGAGTGCTCTGAGGCATTTTAATCCTCCTCTGCTTCTGGTTCTGACTTGTGTCAGAGGACCGATTCCTTGAGTGGAACCATTGCATGATGTGAGCTGGTGCAGAAAGGGCTGCTTGGGAAGCGCTAAAGTAATCTCAAGAAGATAAGAACAATCGATGGTTAGAGCTTAGGAGCCTGATTATTCGTGTTTCAAGAAATTGAAGAGTAAGTGTCTGACAGCTTTGACAGAACTAACGATCGATCCTGCCACCACTTGAGCAAAAAATCATGGCGAAAAAGCTTAGCCCAGCTCGCATTCCATTCTCAAAACTGGACTCGAACCCGAAATCCAACCATCGAAATATCACAACCGCTAGCTAGCTCAACTTCGCGATCTGAATCCCTTCTATCACATTCCTCGAACTAGACCACAAAACTAGCTGCACCGTGTCCAGTCGGGCTGAGAGCCCGCGCTCCAGCGTCGAGGACAGACCTGAGCACGCAAAATATCCCAATCAAACCCTTTCCCGTCACATGACAATCTCCAAACCAATCGACGACACCCCACGCACCCCGCTCCAGCGCGGTGTAACACGACACACACCCTTCGCAAAGCTCGGAGCACCGGCTTCCAGACCGTTTCGAGACGAGACCTCATCGGCGACAAACTGTCGCAACATACGGAGCACCGGCTTCCAGCCGCTTTTATACGACATACCATCATTCGATGGTCCGATCAGAAATCTGTCGCGAGGCCCGGAGCCTGACTTTAGCCCGTTGCAATGGTTCTACACAAAAGCACTTCAGAAACGATAGTCCCTAGGAAGGCTTACCCCAGAACCACCCCTGACCATACTGAACACCCATGTCGAGCAAGAGATCGAGCTCTTCTCTGCATTCGATGCCCTCTGCTATCAGGTTCGATCCTAAAGCGTTCACAACCTTCACCAGGCGTCTTAGAAGTCGTTCTTTCGTCGGCTCCTGCGCGATTCCAGAAACGTACTTTCGATCGATCTTAACGATGTCCGGCTCAAGGATTATCAGACTCTCGAGAGAGCTTCTTCCAAATCCCACATCGTCAATGGCAACCTGCACCCCGCGCTTCCTCAGCTCTTGAACATGATCTCTGAGGTAAGTCGGATCGCCAATGAACTGCTGTTCGCTAATCTCGATACAGAATCTTCCGTTCGCTGCGTCGTCGGGAAACAGCGTCATCAGGCGGTCAATCGGTGTATCAATAATCGTCGACGGAAACAGATTGACGTGAATGGTGGCACCCTTCTCGTATCGATCCTCAACACTCGCTGCCAGACAGGTTTTCAAACAACGCAGATCGACGATCGTGAGGAGATTGTATTCAACACTCACCCGGAACAGGTCGACAGGCATCTCGAAAGCCCCGTCAGGTCCGCGGCTGAGGATCTCGTAGCCCACCAGAGCTTCGTCGGGAAGATGCAAAATAGGCATAGAAACCGCCCGGAAACAATCGCCTTTACGCAGTTTCTCAGTTAGCTCCTCGAGCGCATCCCTGTCGGGCTGCCCCTGGCGCTTGTGTTTCTCTCCGGAGGAGACGCGATTCTTGCCGAGCAATTTGCTTTCCCTGACAGCCAGCCTGACAAGAGAAAGGACCTCTTCAATGGAGCAAAACTCATATGGAAGCGCCAAAACACCCAAACTGGCTGTCACACGAATGGTTTCTGAGGCGAGCCGCAGCGGACTCTCAGCCACTGACAGACGAATTTTCTCAGCCACTAGCATGCCTTCTGCAAAGCGAGTATCAGGCAAAAGCAATAGAAACTCATCGCTGCCTATACGGGCGATATGGTCCGTGGGTCGAACAGTCTCTTTCATTCGCTTGGAGATCTCTTTCAGCACCACGTCACCAACTCCGTGTCCGAGCTGGGCATTGATTCTGTCAAAATCATCGCAGTCAAGCAGGACGGCAACCAAGTTCCATCCACCTCTCTGTGCGCGCTCAAACTCTTTCTTGAGCGCCATTTCTAGACCAGCCATATTGAGGCATTCTGTCAACGGATCATGGTTTGCCAGCGCCTCCAACCTGGAGGTCGCAGCATCCAATCTGTTGGACGCCTCTCGTAGAGCTTCTTCCGCGCGTTTCAAATCGATGGCATAGCGCATCGATTGAACAAGCCGTGCTTCGTCGATACTCTCCCGGACTAAATAGTCCTGAGCCCCGCTCTTTACGGCTTCCGCCACCTCATGATCATCTGGTTGTTCAGACAAGACTACCACCGGTACACGTGAATCGAGCTGACGAAGCTCGTTCAAGACTTCTAATCCGTTCTTTTCAGTATGGGACAGACCCAGCAATACTATGTCGAATTTGTCGTTTTCGAGACGCTCAAGCCCGATAGTAAGTTGATCTGTCCACTCCATTGTGAAGTCGTTAGCTGCTGAATCGAGCACCTTTCTAAGGAACTTGGCCTGACCCGCATTCTCTTCAATTAAAAGCACTCGCATTTTTTTGTTGGTCATTAATGTCAC
>CAYTDR010000133.1:0-12373 GCA_964436185.1 uncultured Candidatus Obscuribacterales bacterium
ACCGCAAGCAATATAAAGAGAATTTACTTCGCCATCATCAGCAAAAATATCCAGCTGTTCCAGGTGCTGGCGAGGAACTGTGACGGAGCGTGCCAGCTCTCTCAGCCGGTCGGCAGACACTTCATCCGACCAATGTCCGGCATTGATTATGCAAAGCCCATCTTTGGCGCTTACCCAGAGTCTCTCTGGTATCAAGTCTTTCACGCCCGTGCATGTGACGAGGAAATCCGTGACCGGAAGAGCCTTCTCAAATGTCGATAAATCAAATCCGTCATAGTGTGCCATTAACGATCGCACCGGATCGCTCTCTATAATACGAACGTGCATGTGCTGGCCGCGAAGATAGTACGCTACTCCTCGCCCGACCTGTCCGTAACCGACGACGGTAGCTTCTCGCTTCGCGCGCTCCTCTCCGAAGAGAATTGTCAAAGCCTCCACTACGCCCTGCCCCACTCCATGGAAATTCTCAATATTGTTCTTGATCGAGCTGTCATTGACATTTATGACGGGGATTGGCAGCCCGTCATGGTTCCTCAATCTGGTAATACCACTCGTGGTAATTTCATTAGCACCAATTACGGTGCCGGCTTCGCATCCTCCTGACGAGAGCAGGTGAGTGAGAAGATCGAAGCCTGTATCTGAAATGACTGAAGGACGCTGCTCCAATAGACAATCAAAACGATCCAATCCAAAAAAAATACTGACGCCCAGGTATCGCATGTAATCAACAGACTGCGGGTCAGTCGTCTCGGGATTGCACTCACTCATGAATAGCTGACAGCCGTTCTCCACCAGCGCTGCCACAGCCAGGGCAGTGAGCCCGGTGAGATGACAGTTCCAGCCGATTCTGGCGCCATTGAAAGTGCCGAGCTCACGTAGGTGATTCGACAATTGCGCCATGAGAGGAAACGTGGTTGTCGCTTCCTTGAAGAGAGCTGAATTTTCGAACTCATGCTTTCGCATTCGATCAACTCGAGAATGGTTCGGTACCGCTGATTCCGGCGGTCGTTAGTGCCGTCCGGCGCTACCGAGTACGGTGATGCCAGCACGCCGCAGCATTGATACCACCAACGGTATTGGCAATCCGATAACATTGGTGAAGCAGCCTTCGATCTTCTGCACGAAGGCGGAGCCGATTCCCTGTAATGCATAGGCCCCGGCTTTGTCCATGGGCTCGCCGGTGTTGACATACGCACTGATCTCACTCTCGGTGAGCTTTCGGAAAAAGACGTGCGACATCTCGAAACTGGACACCTGCGAAATCTGATTTGTCTCGGTGTCTTTGATCATGATAACGACACCGGTAAAAACGGCATGGCGACGCTCAGACAGTTGCTGGAGCATCTCCTTTGCTACCTCGACATTCTCGGGTTTTCCCATCAAACGATTGTCGAGCACGACCGTAGTATCCGCGCCCAGGACAAGAATCGTTTTGGCTTCTTCGATATCTTCTTTGCTCAGAAGTTGATCGATATTCTCCATAATACTGGTCGCTTTCAGCCGCGCCAGCTCGATTACGGTGTCGTGCGGCTTTTTGTCCGGCTCGAACACCTCATCGACGTTGCTGGGAAATGTATGAAAGCGCAAACCAAGATTGTTGAGAAGCTCTATTCGCCTTGGCGATGACGAAGCCAGGACTATTTTGGTTTTGTCATCAGGGATTACTGAGTCGGTCATTCTGTCGCCTTTATTTACTTGAAGCTGAGCTCAAAAACCTGGACTCTCCGGTTGCCTTTGTCCGCGACATAGAGAAGATTATTCTCCGCATCGAACGAAAGGCTCGAGGGTCCACGAAACTGATCCATATCCGCTCCCAGACTGCCGAAGCTGTACAACCAGTCTCCGCCAGCACCAAACACCTGGATGCGGTGATTGAGCGAGTCGAGCACGAAAATTCTATCGTGCTTATCTACCATTATCGAGCGTGGAATGTTGAACATGCCCTTTTCGGTTCCCTTGCCGCCAAAAGACCGCACCATCGCTCCGGCTTTGTTGAAAATTGATATCTTGCAGGTTCCATAATCGACTACATAAATGCGATTGAGCTTGTCGCAAGCAAGCCCCGAGGGAAGCTTGAGCACTCCCTGACCGTCCGCTCCGACGGCGATACTGCGCATCCAGACACCGACATCGGATTGAAAAACTTGCAGGCAGCCGTTCGATGAATCGGAGACATAGAGCAAACCGGCCGAGTCTACAGCCACACCTTGCAGCCCGCCTTCCCGACCCTTGATGTTCTTGAACTCTTTCAAGAACAATCCCTGGTTGTCGAACAGACGAATAAAGTGATCGCTCGAGTCAGAAAGATAAATCCGTCCTCGCTCATCGAGCGCAATCCCGGATGGTTTCGTCAGCCTGCCTCCGGATGTCTTGGTATCAATCTCGGGGCGATAGGTAAGGTCGGATAACCAGCGACCATCTCGAGAAAATATGTGCACTGATCTGCTGGCACCATCCGCCACCACGAGCCTTCCGGAACGATAGCTAACGATCGCCGGCTCGCCGAACTGCAGGCCTTTCTGTCCCGCCTTGCTGATCGTGAACGCATATCTGATCGGATTGTATGTGGCGCCAGCTCGCTGCGACGGGCCGATACGAGCATTGTTGTGCCGGTCTTGCGCCTCCGGCAATATCGGAGTCTGATTGGCTTCTGCTTTTTTCGGTCTCTTGTTTTTCAAGAGACCTTCCTTGTCGAGTGAAAATGAGATACCGACCTGTGTCCGCTTCATTTCTTGAGAAGGTGTCAGCCGGGCACCGGCAACAGTTTTTGCCGCGGAAAGATCGGTCGAGGGTAGCTCTATCTGTGTGTTGTGCATCTGCTCGGGCTGCGCCTTGGCATCACGCACCATCTGCGCCGGCACACCGTCCACGACTGTCGAGTTAGAAAAATTGTCCGCACCCGCACCGCCAGATTGCATGGCAAGGGATTGTTCGAAATCCTTGAGAAACTCGCGCACGGATCGATAACGGTCTCGCGGTTTCTTTCTCAGCGAGCGTGATACCGTAGACGATATCTCGACCGGAATTTTCTTGTTAACCGAGTGTAGTGGCGTCTCCTCATTGGACATAATTTTGACGATCGTGCCTGCAATCCCATCACCGGTAAAAGGCAACTGTCCGCTCAGAGCCTCATAGCTGACCACGCCGAGCGAAAAGATGTCAGCTCGGTGATCTACGGTCTTGGCATTCTCCAGTTGCTCGGGACTTACATAAGAAAGAGTGCCAAGCATCACACCGGTTTTGGTTAGATTGCTTCCTTCCAGATCGGCCACCCTGGCGATACCGAAGTCCGTGATTTTGACAGTGCCGTCATTAAGAATAAAAATGTTGTCCGGTTTGACATCTCGATGCACCACATTCATGCTGTGCGCATAGGATAAACCTTCACCAAGCTGTTTGAGAATGCTCCAGTAATTGGGAAGCGGACAGACTCCGTTGTACTTGACCAGCTCCTCGCGCAGATTGTTGCCTTCCAGGTGCTCCATTATGTAATAGTATCTGTCAGGGTCTTGGGAGATCTCGAACACCTTGACGATATTGGCATGCTCAAGACGTAAGGCTGTTTGAGCCTCTCTTCTAAACCGATCTTTAAACTCAGCGAACTTTTTCGGATCGACGTTGTCGAGCACCAATTGCTTTATAGCGACAAGCCGGTCACTCGTCTTGTGGCGAGCCTTGTACACGATGCCCATCCCGCCACGACCGATCTCAGAAAGAATCTCGTATTCGGGAAACTCTTCCGGCATAAAGCTAATCCGTCACGAAAATCAACTCTGTTTTGCCAAAGGTAATCCGATCGCCGGGACTTATCTGACGCCGTTCGCCGAGAAGCTCCCCATTGACTAGAGTTCCGTTGGTCGAGCCGAGATCCTCCACGTAATAGCCACCTTGCATCTGCAAAACCCAGGCATGGTGCCGGGAGATGTAGTGGTCGTTGGTAATCGAGATGTTGTTTGTTTGATCGCGCCCGATTTTGCTGACTGACTGGTTGAGTGCATAACGTTCGTTGGTCAGCTTATTGAAAAGGAACGCCGGCTTCGACTTGGTGCCGGCAGCAGCTGCAGTCGCCGCTCCCCGAGCATCTCTAGCCTGGCCTTGTTCCGCTTGTTGAGCGTTGAACGTGTCCTGACCGCAAACGGAACATCTTCCGCTTGGACCTATTGTTCCTCCGCATCTAGTGCATGGAGCGCTCGTCATAATTTATAAGGGCCAACCAATGTTAGTTGGAGCCGTTGCTCGACTCTTCCAGGTATTTAATAACGACTACAGTAACGTTGTCCGGCGCTCCCCCATCGATAGTCTGCTTGACTAACTCGTCGCAAACGTCGTCTGGGTCATCGCCCTCTTTCACCACGTCAGATATCTGCTCATCGCGTAAAACCGTTGGCAGACCGTCGGAGCAGAGCACCACCCAATCCTTCGATTTCAGTTCGACCGGAGTATGTTCAATCTCTACTCGCTCCTCATGACCGAGACAGCGAGTGATTAAATTCTTGTAAGGGTTGATTCTGGCTTGTTCTTCAGTTAAACGACCAGCTCTTACCATCTCTTGGACTACCGAGTGATCGTTGGTCAAAAGTTGATTTTTTCCATCTCTAAATAGATAGGCTCTCGAGTCTCCTACATGGGCAATCTGAAGGGTACTGTTATCGCCCTGAACAGCCACTACTACAGTGGTGCCCATTCCTCTCACAGTCGCGTCTTCTTCAGCTTCATGCCAGACTTTCTGGTTGGCGGTATTGACGGCTTCTTCAAGCCATTTAGCAATACCGTCAGTATCATCGGGTGGCGGAGGACCGTCTCTCCACTGCTTCTCAATGGCTTCCACAGCTAGCTTCGAGGCACGTGACCCGCCTACGGCTCCACCCATGCCGTCTGCAACTGCAAATACCCTTTGATCAGGGCTCATCCAGAAGTTGTCTTCGTTTCTCTGCCTCTGGCAGCCCGCATCAGTACGCGCAGCCGCACTCCATTTCAGCATTACTTATCTCCGTTGCCTCCGATTACCGATTGAGTTTTGAGACTGGCTTCTTACTTTAGCTGATCTAATGAGATATCGTATTATTCTTGCCACCATTACAACATTTCCAATCAAAAAATAGGTTGCGTACGGTTGCAATTTCGGAATCAAAGTGGTCCCTAGATACAAGAAGGCAAAAGAAAATAACCACAATGATTCTAATACCAAATTTACTCTATTTTTGTTAGCTTCCTCGATTTGCTTTTCTAAATCGTTAACTCTGTTTTTCAGATACATCAGCTGGTTGCTTGATGGATCGTCCTTCCTGGACTCTTTGGACTCATCTAGCGCGACTGGTAATTTCTTATGCTCGATTGATTTTTCTTGCTTGGAAGTCAACTGGAAGTCATCTGACTTCGCGTTTATCAGGCGCATCCAGGCAGCTTTGATTATGCTGCCGTAGTCGGCACCCATCAGCTTGAGAACCCGAGCGGCTTGCTCGGGTTGTTCGGTAATCCATCGTTTTAGAGATGGTTTGGCAGCTTCGACGAAACTAAAGTTGGGATGCAGTGTTCTGGCAATACCTTCGATCGATGAGCCCGCCCTTAAAAGGTATGCGAGGTTGGGAGGCATGCGAAGTGCTCGCGCGGAGGCCACCTGGTCGATGTCAGTCTCCAGATGCGAGAAGTCCAGATCGGTGATCTTCTTTCCTTCGTAGTAGTCGATAAATGGAGCCAGCGCACGTCTTATCGGCTCGCCGTCAGCATCCTTCTTGACGATCTCGAGAGTCTTCAAATGTTTGACAAGCTCGTCGGTATCCTGCTTGATTACTGCACCCACACAACCAGTAATTGCATCTCGTTGAGCTTGAGTGATTTCGCCTATCATTCCGAAGTCATACAGAACAACTTTTCCATACTCATCAATCGCCATGTTGCCAGCATGAGGATCGGCGTGAAAGAAGCCGTGCAGCAAAACTTGATCGAGATAGCAACTGACAAGCTTGTTGCCGATCTCCACCAGATTTAGCCCTTCATCTTGAAGAGCCTTGATGTTATTGACCTTTATTCCCGGAATGTATTCGAGAGTCAAAACTCTCCTGCCCGTATATTTCCAAAACACCCTGGGAATGCGGATATCGTCATGACCTTTGAGAATCTGGCGCAAACGATCGGCGTTCTTCCCCTCTTGCAGGTAATCGAGCTCAGAAAAAAGAGTTCGTCCGAATTCGTCCGATAACTTTAACCAATTGTCCCACTCGCCGCTGGGTCTCAAGGCCATGCCCAAACGTATCACCGCTCGCATATATCCCAGATCCTGAAGGAACTTTTTGCCAAGATCCGGTCTCTGTATCTTGACAGCCACCGGTTTGCCATCAAGAAGCCAAGCTCTATGCACCTGTCCAATGCTCGCCGAGGCGATGGTCTCTTCCGAAAATCGAGAGAATACCGTCTCCGGCGGTGCACCAAGATCCCGCTCGATTATGGCGCGCGCCTCTTCACTCGCAAATGGAGGAACTTTGTCCTGCAGAGAGGTGAGTTCGTCGGCGAACTCGGGGGAAAGGATATCCCTTCGAACAGAGAGAAACTGACCCAACTTAATAAAGGTAGGACCAAGCTCGATCAAGGTGCGTGTGACTCGATGAGCACGGCGTCTTGCTTTTTCACCCGTTGTAAGGGCTTCATCCTTTGAATACTTATCAGAGATCGACATGGCGACAAAAGTAGTGAGAGTTCTTGCCACACGCCAAAATCTTTTGTCGTTCAAAAGAGGTCTGATGCCAATAGCAAGATCGGCCTCATGCGGATCGTAGACAAATCCGGAGGTCAGAGTTCTTCTGGCAGACTCTCTGCTTGCGCTTTTCGCCCGCGCGGTAGGCGCAGAGGGCAATGCAGACGGCAAAGTAGACTCTTGTTTCGCTTCCAATAACTCGTTTGCCGGAGGCTCAACATCTAAGCTTGCCAACAAGTCATTTTTATCCGCACCCTTTTTGGCACCACCAGTAATATTCCGTGGCGAGAATCGTTGCTTCCAACTGTTCTCGCGAGCCGGCGCAGAGTTGTCGGAAGCCGGAGGAGGGTTTAGCCCAGGCAACTCGACGTTGTCAAGCTCGCCCTCTTGCCTGTCACTTACGTCTTCGCTGTCAGGCAAGCTTTCGGAGCCGGAATCCGAGTGATCAGGGGGTTGAACTTCTCGCATCGAAGACCTTATCACCCTCGTCTCAGCAGGAGCTAGCTAGTACTCCGAAAAATACTCTACCTTTCTGAATAGTCCTTGTAAATGATGAATAGCACGGAGATACCGCCAGCATCCCTGTCGCAAACGGCAGCAACTGCCCGTTTCCAGATTATACGGAAGCCCTCATCTGCTTCAGCTCAGCAATTTCTGCTCTCAAAGTGGCGATTTCAGCGCGCAGCTCGTTAATTTCCGTCGAATCACCGAGTGCCCCAAGAGAAAAGTCAGCCACTTGTCTGCGGATTTTTTCACGCACCTGGCTTTCCAAAATCTCAGAGCGTTGCCAGACATGTTGAGACAGCTCGTTGACGACTTGTTTCGCTTGCTCTTTAGTTTCCGAAACTTTGTCTGTGCCCGTAGTTTTGAATTCGCTGGCTCTGGCTGTCAGGGCATCCAAGCAATCTTCAAGACGCTCTCGTCCTACTTCGAAAGCTGCTTTTGCCAGAAAAACCAGTTTTACTATCGGCCGAATCACAACACTAACCTCCATAAGGTGGTCTTCAGTCGCGAAGTCAAGAGATGGTTGGTTGGTTCTTGCGGATAGTTGAGAATAACCTTAACTAATTCGGAACCGCACTCTGACGCCAATCTACAATGTCGCGACCTGCAGGAAAAGAAAAACTAAGGCAAGATTATACACCAGGCCTTGTCGATTATCAGGTAGATGTATTCTACTAGTTTCGCTGTGTAACGGAATCAACACGACTACCATCGTTAGTTGATTAGGCAGATTGCACAGATTGCGCACTCGTTTCACCGAGTGCTTAAAAGGGAGGCGATACGTGCTACAGGAACAGGTTAGAGAGCTCAAGTCATCAACGAGCCAAACTCTGGTCAATTTCAAGCCCAGTCCAACAGAGGGTCTGTCCAAGAAGACTGACACTGTCACGCTCATTTACGTGCCCTTGCATCTAGGCGGGCCGCATCGAGGCGTGAGCATGGGACCACAAGCATTGCGCGTGGCCGAGCTTGCCGAAGGCATTCGCAGACTGGGACTGAACATCGCTGAAGAAGTAGAGATAGCGGTGCCACAAAACGTCTGCTGGGACAACAATACGCAAGCACGCTACATCCCCGAGATCGCACAGGTGAGCGCCGACGTCGCCAGAGCAGTAGAGGATGCGCTTTCCCGTGACACCATTCCCATCACCATCGGTGGAGAACAGTGACTATCCATCGGGAGTATCGCAGGTTTCTAGATCTTTTACCGCAAGCTGAACAAGAAGTTCGGTCTTGTCTGGTTTGATGCCCATGGCGACATCAACACACCTGATACTTCCCATAGTGGCAACGTTCATGGAATGCCATTGGCCGTTTCGCTCGGAAAGGGCGACAAGCGCCTAACCGATCTACTCGGTTTCTCCCCGAAAGTCGAGGCGCACCGGGCGGTTCTCGTAGGCATTAGAGACATTGATCCACCTGAGCGCGAGATGATCGAGCAGTCAGGAATCACACCCTTCACCATCCGTGATGTCGATCATCTCGGACTGGGTCGAGTTACCGATCTGGCGCTGGGCGCTTGTGGTCCGGACATCGCAGGAATTCACCTTTCGTTCGACATCGATGTTATCGATCCGGACATCGCCCCTGGTGTCAGCTGCCCCGCGCGTGGTGGCTTGACTTATAGGGAAGCGATGCTGGCCCTCACATTGATGGCCGAATCGCAGCTCCTGCGCTCTATCGATATCGTCGAGCTCAACCCTTCCAATGATGTAAGAAATAGCACCGCTGAGCTGGCAGTCGAGCTCACTCTCTCTTGCCTTGGTAAGCGGATTCTCTAGGTTTTTCATCGGGCGATGGTTTAAGTTGAGTTGCTTGGATTTCACAAGCGACTGTAGCGTTCGCTCACTGATAAATTTCATGACCTATGGCGAAAGTTTCCTTTTCACCATAGGTCAAAATCGAAAGAGTGCGCGTGATTCTACGAATCATAATTCACGGGTAAGTTTCAGCTCGATTGAACTCATCTTCACCACCCAAAAGAACGACTTCCGATAGCAAAGAATTGTTCACTTATAAAAGCATTCGGATACGAGACTTCCTCATACGGAGGAATCTCCTGGCATGAGTCAGATTCTGAAGATCGTGGATCACCGCCAGTTTCCATATCCGGAAAGTGCATGGATCATGACCCAAACCTGGGAGGAGCTTCTGTTCGCCCACTGGGAATTCAGTCCCAGCCTGGTAGAACCGCTCTTACCCGCCGGACTGCAACTGGACACATTCGAAGGCTCGGCCTGGATTGGTATCGTCCCCTTCCGCATGAACAAAGTGCGGATGCGCTATTTACCTGGTTTTCCAACAGTTGCCCGTTTTCTCGAGTTAAACGTAAGAACGTACGTCACCCACAATGGTATCCGAGGTGTGTACTTCTTCTCCCTTGATGCCGAAAGCAGACTGGCAGTAGCAGGAGCGCGAACATGGTTTCGCCTTCCCTATTACTTCGCTTCCATGAGTCTGGCCGTTGGCTCGAACAGCGAAGAGGAAGATTCATTGAATAACGGTTGCAATACAATCCACTATCGCAGTACCAGGAGCGACCGGCGCGGTGAGCCGGCAAATCTCTCCTGCCGCTATCGATCGACGGGTACGAACGTGGCGGCCAAGCCTGACTCCCTGGCTTCTTTCCTCACGGAACGATATTGTCTTTACACCGTATCCGGTGGCAATATTCTGCAGGGACACGTTCATCATGTCCCATGGACATTGGAAACTGCAGAGGCAGAGTTCATCGAAAACTCGATGTTGTCACCCCTGTCTCTGCAAGCCTCTGGTGAGCCATTGCTTTACTACTCGAGGTCTCTCGAGACTTTAGAATGGGCACCACGAACAATACCGCTGCATTGAGAACGGCGTTCAATTTATCAAACCGATCCTGGCATGAAGTGCGTATTGCCTGAGCTGCGGGCGAAGCGCCATGTTTTTGGTCAGGAACCGGTCGACAATCTGTTGAACCATCTGTGGATAGTAGATTTGCCAGTGTCCAAGGCCGTGCAACGCACTCTCCCGCAATGCTAGCGAATTGAGTTCGAGAGTCGACCTGATCACTTCCAGAATCTCAAAATCCAGCTCTCGGAGTATTGAGTCCTTTGGGTGTCCGTATCCCGGATAAGTATCCCACCACATATAGCAAATCTCGTTGAGAGGACTGAGTGCAGGCTCATTCAGATGCAGTAGGTGAGCACTGCAACGAGGATAAAAGATCTGCTCGAATAGTGTGAGGAACGATCGAATGCAGCGGCGTTTCTCTTTGTACTGAATTTCTTGGTCATAGATGGAGATGATGTGGTTCGAACAGGAGTTGGACAAGAGAAACTGCAGACCGTCGCGCAACTGCTTGTCGGAAAACCCGCCCAGAACAGCCTTTGCATTCTCAAATGCATCTGTCACATACTGAATACGGATCTTCGCCGGCGGCTCGACTATGGCCGCATCTAGATACCATTCCTGGTGCGATTGCGGTTGATCGAAAATAGATTGCACCCATTGATTGAACGACTGCCCGGACAAGTTAATTTCGAGCAAGACGACCTCTACTTTTCAATTCATTCAAGATCCAACTTCTTATTCCCTCTCGTGAAAAAACTAAGCCAGAGGTGAGTTGTTCATTTCTTCTGGGAACGTAATAGGATGTGGACGTTCTAAAGTCATGGCGGAAATGAGGCACCATTGAAAGAAGGGAAGGTCAATGTAGACTATCAGGTCATGTCCCTGGCAGGGAACGATGCGGATCAGACGGCATCCAGCCTGCGACGCTATGCCCTGCGAAACTGGTTGATCATCGTTCTGGGGACGGCGGTCATATTTCTGCCTCTTCTGGCACATGTCCCGCTTTTGGCAGTTTCACTCCTCCTTGTCCCAGCGTTAACAGCCAAGTTCGCCACCCGACTGCTCGAATCTGGGCGCCTCGCCGAATCAGAAAAACTATGCATCGATCTGCTCCGCCTCTCACGTTTCTTCGGAGTGGGCCCCGCTATTGCATCGGTAGAGTGCTTTCTGACTTATCAAAACTGTCTGTATCGTCAGGCCCGCTACACTGACATCGAGCTGATCAATAAGCGTGCCGGATATTTAGCCACACTTGCCCGCGCCAACGGGAAGGTGCCAGACGACATTACCTCTTTGAACCACCTGGGCATGGTTTTCTGCGCCCAGGGCAAATACGCCGAAGCAGAACAGTGCTCGAAACGTGCCATTCAGCTTGCCGGATTCGACATTTTGAAGCTGGATACGGGCATGCGGGTGGCGCTGCTCGATACCTTAGCCTGGATCTATGTCTCAGCCGGCCGATTCAGGGACGCGGAAAAGGTGCTGCTGGAAGCGGGAAAAATCTGCGAAAAACGTTCCCCCCGCCACCGCGACAGAGGGCACATCCTGGTTATGATGGCTCAGTGCGCCATAGAAGGAGGCGATCTGGACCTGGCAGAGGATTGCCTCCAGGAGGCTCAGGCGTTGGGCGACGATCAGTTCAATCGAGACGATCCTTATATCGGCTGCGGTTTCGATATCCTTGGTCGTCTACGAATGCGCCAGGGACGGATGGAAGAAGCTGAAATGTACCTGCAAAACGCGCTCAGCATGAAAGAGATGTTGTTGACACCAATTCATCCGGAGATCGCGACCTCGCTGAAGTACTGTGCAGACCTGTATCGACAGACAGGTCGAGAAGCGAAGGCTATCGAGTACGAGTTGCGCGCAGAAGAACTCCAGTCGCTCTTTCGCGAGACCGAGAGTCACAGACAATCATCACTGTCACTGGTCCTGACCAACACCACCAGACAGGACAGACTGATAACTTAGACATAATGAACTGACACCAAGCACGTTGCCAGGGAGAAACT
The DNA here is from genome assembly GCA_964436185.1 of uncultured Candidatus Obscuribacterales bacterium. Taxonomy (GTDB): domain Bacteria; phylum Cyanobacteriota; class Vampirovibrionia; order Obscuribacterales; family Obscuribacteraceae; genus CAYTDR01. The sequence continues at coordinate 12,037 of CAYTDR010000133.1, forward strand.
GTTCCAGTGCTCGAAATCATTGTCATACAAGGCACAAGCTCGCTGGGAATGAGTCAGAAATCCTATTATTGATTTATTTGAATCTTGTAAAACGTGCCGTTACTATTAACAGCATTTATGAGCACTTTGCCAATATTTGTTACGTTCTAGCCTCTTTCCTCGTTACTCATCTCGTTACATAACGAACGCTATCAAAGAATCGACTTTGGCGAACAGGCGAAATCGTTGCGGAAACGGGATGGGGCCACGCTCAAGGTCCGATTTCGTTGTCGATTGTTACCCACAGAAGTAACCAGGTTCCCGCTAGAGCTGGACATATGGGCAAAGGGCTACTATA
>CAYTDR010000134.1:0-11589 GCA_964436185.1 uncultured Candidatus Obscuribacterales bacterium
GGCAAGCCGAAGGAGCAGATAGGGGAGATACTTCTGTCTGCATTTGACAGGGCCTTGTGGATTCTCGACAGCATGGGCGCTCTCGCTCTTGGAATGGAACGGCGAAATCTGCAAGGAATCGCCACCCTGGTGCACGTGATTGAGAGATGCGAGGGCAAAATGTCAGTGCCTCGCACCTATTGCGTAGAAGTATTCCACCGAGTGAGAATGGACAGTGCTCAGTCACCCATCATCTGTGGTGGCGTCACGGGAGCGCTCTGGGTTATGGGAGACGCTCAGACCCATGAGTTGGTAAGTGACATGGCGTATTTCTCCGACCCGTCCGCGCTCGGTGATTTTCTTACCGGCTTGTTCACTCTGGCGAGGGAAGTATTGCAAAGAAACGCGGCGTTTATCAAGGAGATTGACGCCCTCTTGCTTGCATTTTCGGATGAGGATTTCCTTGTTTCGTTGCCGGCGCTTCGCCTCGCTTTCTCATTCTTTACGCCACGCGAGAAGCATCACATAGCTTCGTCGCTTCTCCGTTCAATAGGAAAAGTATCAGAGGTAGTCGAGTATTTGCAGCCGCTGGAGGATTTAGGTGCGGCAGCCCGTTTTGTAGATTTTGAAGCGCGGATCAAAAATACAATCACCAAATACGGTTTGCGTGGAGGCGAGATCTCATGACTGAGGATGCACGCAAGGTTCGCTGGCGACTGGTCCTCGGTCCAGCAGCGGACGAGGCAATGGGTCGCTGTCAGGGCAGTTGGGAGGATTGCGACAATGCCGTGGGGTTCCTCTACGATCGAGAGTACAGCAAGAGAAACGTTCGACGCGGTGGAAGAAAGTCGAGAGGCGACTCGAAGAATAAGAAGTACGGCGAGACATCATTGTCCGGCAAGGACGAGGATGAGAGCAGGAACACGGAAAGGTCGGCCAGTCTTGCTGAGACATCACTGACGGTGCCAGAGTGGATAAATAAAGTGCATGAGCTCTTTCCACGCAAGGCCATCGAACGGCTAGAACGCGATGCGCTCGAGCGGTATCAGCTAGAGGAGCTGCTGACCAATCCGGAAGTTCTCGAGCGAGCTCAACCGAGTCCTTCCATTCTTAAAGCGGTTTTGCGGACCAAGCATTTGATGAATGCCGCAGTTTTGGCTGCTGCCCGGGTTCTCATTCACAAAACCGTCGAGGAGTTGATGGCGAAGCTCGCCAGACAAGTTCAATCACCCTTTCTCGGTGCGGTCGACCGCAGGCGGCGTTCCTATTTGAAGGTCGCGAAGAACTTGGACGTAACTACCACGATCAAGCGAAATCTCAAACTATACAACCAGAAGCAGAAACGCCTGTTCATCGAAACTCCGTACTTCTTCTCGCGTATAAAGCGAAAGGTCGACATGTGGCGAGTCATCATCGTCGTCGATCAGTCAGGCAGCATGATTGACAGCGTGATTCACTCTGCGGTGACGGCTAGTATCTTTTTCGGAATGAAACTTTTCAAGACTCACCTCATTGCATTCGATACCAACATCGTCGATTTGACCGAGAGCTGCGGCGACCCTGTAGAGACGTTGATGGCAGTGCAGTTGGGCGGAGGCACCGATATCGGGCAAGCCGTCGGATATGCTTCGTCGCTTATCGATGATCCAGGCAAGACAATTGTCATTTTGATAACTGACTTTTATGAAGGCGCGCCGGAGAACATCCTAGTCAATGCCGTTAAACAGATGGTCGAGAGCGGAGTGACTTTCCTCGGTCTTGCATCACTCGACTATAACGCGTACCCAGTCTACGATAAAGTGATGGCACAACGGTTAGCCAATCTTGGGGCGCATATTGCCGCCATGACGCCGGGAGAGTTGGCTGCCTGGGTCGCGGAGAAAGTTCGATGAGACTCAAGCGTGTAGACTTGCTGTCGCTCTCACTTCACGACCTCGAGCTTTTGACGAACAGAGGTACGGTGAAACGTGCGTCGCGAGAACTGACTGAGCGTGAAGTTACATTCGAGATCGATGAAACGGAAAACCTCGATGTGAACTGCAAATGGTCAGATGAGCAGACTTGCCGCTTCTCCGGAACGGGAACGGTTAAGGATGCAGTCTGTACTTGCTCGGCGGTGACGATTTGTCGTCACATTATCCGTTCTATTCTGGCGTATCAACAGCAGGCTCAAGGAGCGACACAATCGCTGGATGCGCCTTCGACTTCGGAGAAGGTTCGCCAGGCTGATACCAGTGGCGGAGAGCAAGACTCGAACGAAGATTCACCCGCTCGTGGTACTGAACCTGGTTCTTCCGGTAGTGCACTTAGTGCTACAGATCCGACATCCTTAGAAACAACTGACACTGGAGGTAAGCGGGAAGCACAGGTTGCCTCCCCGATTTCCTGCCAAGATACAAAGCCGTCGGGCATTTCAGATGACGTGGCTTCGGCTGAGCATTCAATACTAACCGAGGCGGGAAGTGGCGAGCATCCTCCGGGTAGCTCTGAACAACGTCAGAGTAGCCTCGAACAACCGCTGGGCAGTTTCGACCAAACTTCGGGCAGTCCCGATGAAAGCGCTGAGCCTCGCCATGCAATGCAAGCTGCCATCGGAACCTATCCGTGGAACCCTGGTACCATAAGTGATGCCACCCTCCAGCTTCACTTCAAGAAAATTCTCCTTACAAAAGCGAAGAAGCTTTTGAATGACGGGCAGATTGTCGAAGCGGTCATCAGCGGGAAGCCGTTCGTTCGCTTTCACACGCTATCACATACAGTGCGGTTTCTGGTACCGGATGACATTCGTTATGCGCACTGTGATTGCGCCGATAACTTCCCCCATTGCGTGCACGCACCTCTGGCAGTTCTGGCCTTTCGACAACTAAAAGAGGGGAAGAAAGCTGATTTGTATGAGACCGCCGCAGTTGCCGTGCCAGTTCCCGGTGACATATTCGAGGATACGGAGGAGGCATTGTCAAAACTCATCGAAGAGGGCATCGCCACGGAGAATAAGTTAGCCAGTGCTGCCTTGAAGCGTGCAGCGTCTCGTTTGTCAGAAGGCAATCAACTGTGGTTGTCCGAAACAATGAACGATCTCCTTCTGGAACTCGAGAGGTACCACGAACATGATGCTCGCTTTTCGAGCATTACGGTATCTGAGCTGATGGGAGACCTGCTTGCCAGGCTCGATGCAATAGTCGCCGATACAAATGTATTGCCAAGGCGTTTTATCTGCGGTCTGAGCAGCGATAAAGCATCCTCGGTTTCGTCGTCTCGGATGATAGGCTTGGGCTGCGGTGCTCGTATTCTCAGAAAGTCATCGGAACTAACGGCATATTTCCAGGATCTATCTTCGGGCAATCTGGTTTCAGTCAGAAAAGAGTTCATCACCGAGGATGGTGAACCGAAACCTTTTTGGAAACTTGCCAGCAAGCCAGTACTTCGCAACAACACTCTCCACCAGTTAGGTTCAGGACAGTTGTTAACCAAAGGTGGCAAGCTATCGCCATCGCGCCAATATCATCATGCACGCGCAACGTACACACTAAATCACCAGATGTATAGATGGGAATCATTGCGAGCACCACTACTGGTGGAGACTTTCGACGAGCTCAGGGCGATGATAGGAATTCGTCCGCCCCGCTTTCTCAGTCCTCGTCACGCTGGTCTAAGTTTCTATGTTTGTAAGGTGAAGGAAGCGACAAACATTGAATTCAACTACGTCGATCAATGTATCGAGGCCGATCTGGTCGATGAGGTCGGTGGAACTGCTCATCTGTTGTTTCCCTTCTACTCGGTTTGTGCCGATGGTGCCGAATCTCTTTTGCAGGGTTTACGTAGTCGACCAACACAAGTGCGCTTCGTGTCGGGCTATGTCCGGGGAAGGGGAACTGCGCTTATTATTGAGCCGGTAGGTGTGGTCTTTGAGGAGGGAGAGCGTCGTTTCATGATTCAGCCCTGGGTTGACGAGGCGACGCCAACGACAACCGCAGTAAACGAGAAAGAGAGTTTGCCTCGCGCATCTACTGACACCAGACTCGAACAACTCAGACCCGATCCTGTCTACGATTACGCTGAGCGCGTGATGGAGGAACTTGGAAATCTTGTCACTGCCGGTCTTCGTCGAAGCAACAGTGATACGGCATCTGCCTGGAGGCGATTGAAGACCGAGGGCACTTCCATCGGCTCCTCGCTCCTGGTATCACCGGTGGCGCATATTTCTGAGCAGCTGGAAGCAAAATTGAGTACAGCCAGCTGGGACAGCAAGAGCACTCTGCGATTCATAAAAATTCTGACGGTCCTATGTCAGGTCGCCAGGCACGAGTCGACCGGAGTAGTTTCAACGCTGCAATAATCCGGATAGCGTTTCACCATCAGGAAGGGTCGTTCCTGCTGTTGTTGGAACGCAATCAACAATCTACCCATCGCCGAATGATCTCGATAAATCTCGCCTGAACCGGCTGCGTAACCCTGCAGATAACAATAAAAACACGGTCGATGTCCTTCACTTGTGACTTACGTTTGTTATCATCGATTAAGTTCCAGTGTGTTGGACGGACAAGACACGCGGTTTGCCTACTCAAGGCTGTGTGTGAGCGCCTGTTCCAGGCTTTCGTGCTGGAAGGTGAAGCCGGAAGATAGGAGCTTCTCGGGATAGACGCGTGCACTGGAAAGAAGCAATTCGTCAGCCATCTCACCAAGCGCCAGTCGAAGAGCGAAATCCGGAGCAGGAAAAATCACAGGTCTCTTCAGCGCAATACCAAGCGTGCGAGTGAACTCCGCATTTGTCACCGGATGCGGTGCAACTCCATTGACCGGTCCTGAAAGTGACGGACTTGACAGGGCGTGCATTATGGCGGAGACGAGGTCGTCAATAGAGATGCAACTCATATACTGTTTTCCTGAACCGAGAATACCGCCAAGTCCCAATCTAAAGATCGGAAGCATCTTTGCCAGCGCTCCGCCGTCTTTGCTGAGGACAACACCAATGCGAAGGTTTACCACCCTTATACCTGCAGCGGAAGCAGCTATGGTGGCTTCTTCCCAATCGGAGCATAGCTCGGCGAGAAAGCCACTACCAACGGTGCTAGCTTCTGTTAGCTTTTCATCACCGCGGTCGCCGTAAATTCCAATGGCTGATGCAGAGACGATAACGGACGGGCGCTTACCGAGCTTCGCCGCCGTCTCGCACAGCAATCGCGTACTGGCCATTCGACTCTCTCTGAGCTCTTTTTTCCGGGCTTCTGTCCAACGCCCCTCGGCAATGCTTTCACCGGCAAGATTGACTATCTCATCGACACCCTCTAAATCCGCAGGATTAAGCACGCCTGCAGCAGGATCCCAAAACAAGTCATGACTGCCACCACTTTTCTTTCTCAGCAACCTGCCTGTAGCACGACCGCTGGCGCGAGCTGCGTCCACGAGTTTCGAACCTATCAGCCCTGACGATCCGCTAACAATCAGTTTCAACTTGGCGACCTCCGTGCTTCAATTCGAGTCTGCATGCTCATGAAGAATTGCTGGTAAAGCGTTTGCCTACGCTTGGCGTTTTATCAAACCCCTTTGAGACGAATGAACTTTCGCCGGCCAACTTGCAATACTTTTCCGTCGATGTTTTCGATGGCAACTTCGTAATTCGGGTCAGAAAGTTTTTCGCCATCCAATCGAACGCCGCCTTCCTTGACCAGGCGCTTTGCCATGGCTGCGCTTTCGGACAGGCCGGCATCGACTAAAATTCGAAATATTTGTTGGCTTCCGGAGAGCTGAAAGTCTGGTATCTCATCCGGTGCCTCACGCTTGCTGTGCACTTTGTCCCAATGGTCGCGGGCTGCTCTAGCACTCTCATCACCACCGTAGAGAGCTACGATATGATTGGCTAGCTCCAGCTTCGACTCCATATGTTTGGTGCCGGCTTCCAGAGCTTCGCGGATTCGATCAATCTCTTCACCGGTTAGCGTCGTAGACAGCTCGTAATACTTGGTTATCAACGCATCAGGAATTCTCATGACTTTGCCGAACATATCGTTCGGTTCATCCTTCAGCGAGATGTAATTGTCGTAGGACTTAGACATTTTCTTGATGCCGTCCGTTCCTTCCAGAAGCGGCAGCAAACACGCAATTTGGGCGTCCTGCCCGTAATGAGGCTGCAGCTCGCGGCCCTGGAGTATGTTGAATCGCTGATCCGTTCCGCCTAGTTCGACATCAGATTCGATGGCAACAGAATCGTAGCCCTGCAACAACGGGTAGAAGAGCTCGTGGAAAGACACAGGTAATTGCTGCTCCAGCCTGTCGCCGAAAGCTTCCTTGGCAAGAAGTTGGTTGACTGTCACTTTACTTGCCAGTTTCAAAATGTCGTTAAGCGAAAGTGGTGCGAGCCACTCAGCGTTGTTCCTGACAATGGTCTTCTCCATGTCGAGAACCAAGCCCATCTGCGCCAGATACGTCTTCGCATTCTCTTCTACTTGTTCGGCATTCAAAGGTGGCCTGGTGGCATTTCGCCCAGAGGGATCGCCAATCTGCGCGGTAAAACCACCGATGATGAGGATAACCTGGTGCCCGAACTCCTGAAACCGTCGTAGTTTCCTGAAGACGACCGCGTGTCCGAGGTGCAAATCGGTAGAGGTTGGATCGACTCCTAGCTTGACTCGCAATTTTCGTCCGGCGCTCTTCGCCGCCAACAGTTTTTTCGCCAGCCCCATCCAACCCTCAGGAAGAATCTCCGCGCCTCGCGCGAGTTCTTGTGCTTCATCCCGAATCTCGTCAGGCAAATCTCCTTGTGCTGCCGTCATGTCAGAACAAGTGCGTACACCTTTGGTTGCTTCGTGGTCCGTCATCTTCGATCTATCCCGATTAGGTTTGGTATCGCTGCAAAACAGCTGCCTGGTGAAATGTCTGCGTTAGCGGCAAAGCGTTAGCTGCTACTGACATACGTCAAATTTGTAACCGCCGCTAAGAATCTTAGCATTGCGTGATAAGCGTGCCCGCTGACTTCCGGTAGCCGTATCCACAGCAAAAGTAGCTAAGAATCTTAGCATGTGGATTCTCTTCCTTGTTAACTCTAATTTGCTCAGCTAAGATTTATGTTTCTTAGATTCAAGCGTCATCAGACATGCTGCGGATCTAAACTCGACTCGTTGCGGATCAATGCTGTCTCGTCGGAGTTGGAAACGTTCCCGCCCCGACACTCATCGAAGCCGCAGTCCGAGTCACCTACGAGAGTGCGTTGCAGGCAGCTCGTTTCCCACTTGCAGAATCGAATTCCAGAGAGGTCTTTTAATGGTTAGCCAATACAACCCCCAGGACATAGAGGAAAAGTGGCAGGCGCATTGGAATGAGCTGGGGCTCCATGAGGCCAAAGACAACGACCCAAGACCGAAGTTCTATTCGTTGGTCATGTTTCCTTATCCGTCCGGCGACTTGCACATGGGACACATGCGGGTCTATACGATCTCGGACGTGATCACCAGACGCAAGCGCATGTTGGGATTCAATGTCTTGAATCCGATGGGATGGGACGCCTTCGGGCTCCCCGCCGAGAACGCGGCAATGAAGCATGGACTCCATCCGAGCGAGTGGACGCGAAAGAACATAAAATACATGCGTGACGAGCAGCTCAAAAAACTCGGCACCAGCTACGACTGGAAGCGAGAAGTAACAACCTGCGACGTCGAATACTATCACTGGACGCAGTGGCTCTTCTTGAAGTTTTTCAAGAAGGGTCTTGCGGTTCGCAAAGAGGCGCCCGTCAACTGGTGCCCTGAGTGCCAGACGGTGCTCGCCAACGAGCAAGTGGAAGATGGCGCCTGCTGGCGACATCCGGAGACTCGCGTCGAACAAAAACAGATGAAGCAGTGGTTCTTGAAAATCACGGACTACGCCGACGAACTTCTTAATGCGCTCGACAGCCTCACAGGCTGGCCGGAGCGGGTTCGTTTGATGCAGCGCAATTGGATCGGCAAATCGGAAGGCGCAGAGCTTTACTTCACAGTTGAGAGCGAGCCGAACATTCAAATCAATGTTTTCACCACCAGACCAGACACCGTATTTGGTGTCAGCTACGTGGTGCTTGCTCCCGAACATCCTCTCGTTGAAAAATTGACTACGGATGAGTGCCGCGAGTCGGTGCGCCGTTATGTCGAGGAGTCGAAACGCAAATCAGAACTCGACCGAATGGCGACAGAAAAGACTAAGACCGGTGTGCCGATCGGCACGCACGTTGTCAATCCATTCAACGGCGATATCGTGCCGATCTGGGTGGCGGACTATGTTTTGATGAACTACGGAACCGGTTGTGTAATGGGTGTTCCTGCCCATGACGATCGCGATTTCCTCTTTGCCAAAGGGCAGAATTTGCCCATTCAAGAAGTCATCTCTCCGGATGGAAATCCGCATGAGAAGCTGGATGGGGCTTACACCGAGCCCGGCATAATGATCAACTCGGGCTCCTTCAATGGACGTCCTAGCGATCAGGCAAAGAAGGAGATGATTAAGTGGGCAGAGGATCATGCTGCCGGCAAAGGTCGTGTTCAATTCAGAATCAGAGACTGGTTAATTAGCAGGCAGAGATATTGGGGATGCCCGATACCACTCGTACATTGCGAAACATGCGGCATTGTCCCCGTCAACGAAAACAATTTGCCGGTTGAGCTTCCGGTGGAAGGAGTTGAATTTAGCGGTCAGGGAGGCTCTCCCATCAGCAGAATGGACAGCTTCGTCAAGGTGGATTGTCCAGCCTGCGGCAAGCCCGCTCGCCGTGAAACAGACACGATGGACACATTTATCGACTCAAGCTGGTACTTCTTGCGCTATCCGGACGCCAGCAACAAGTCCGAACCGTTCTCCAAACAAAACGTCAATTACTGGATGCCTGTCGATCAGTACGTCGGCGGCGTCGAACACGCTATCCTCCATCTCCTCTATGCAAGATTTTTCACACGCGCCTGTCGAGATGTGGGCCTCGTCGACGTAGACGAGCCGTTCCTCAACTTGCTTTCGCAAGGCATGGTGACGATGTACTCGCCGGTGTCGAACCGTATCGAAAAAATGTCCAAATCTCGCGGCAATGTCGTGGGTACTACGGACTTCTTCCAGAGATACGGTGCTGATTCCGCCAGACTCTTCACGCTCTTTGCCGCCCCGCCGGAACAGGAACTGGAATGGTCGGAGCAGGGAGCAATCGGACAATACCGATTCCTCGGACGGATCTGGAGAATCGTTCTCGAACTCATCGAGCGTGGTGTAATCAAACCTGCGAACCAGGTCAATCATGCTGAGCTCGACGAGTCAGGTAAAACGTTCCACAAACTCGTGCACAAGAGCATCCAGGCCGTATCCGCGGACCTCGATCCATCCAGATATGTCTTCAACACAGCTATCGCCCGCTGTATGGAGCTCGTCAACGGGTTGTATAAATATTCGCAAGAGCTTGCAGCCCGCGGAGACGGTTCCAACGGCAACGATAACGGCAAGGAGAAAGGCTCGACCAGCGATTCGCTCGTACCTGAGGCAGACAAGTTGTCGAAGGCGGAAGCAGAAGTGCTCTCCTTCGGAGTGAAGTCGCTCCTTCTCATCCTCGCGCCGATGGCACCGCATATTACCGAAGAGCTCTATCAGCGCGCCGGATTCCTCGAGGACGGACGTCAGTCAATCCATCAGACTCCGTGGCCGGAGTTCGATCCTGCCCTCACCTTTGACGACGAGATTGAGCTCGTTTTGCAAGTGAACGGCAAGATCGTCAACAAGGTCAGCGCCCCGCGCGGGCTCGACCGACCAAAGGCGGAAGAGATCGCGCTCGCTGATGTGAAAGTGAAAGCCAAGATCGACGGTTTGTCTGTGCAAAAGGTGATCGTGGTGCCTGACAAACTGGTAAACATCGTGGCGCGCGGATAAATATCAGCAACTGCCTCGGCAAACTCGAAAAATATAATTCGCTTTCAAGTCGGCATCGAGAAAGTCCGGTGGTTACAGGCGGTCCAAGTTCGCAACGACCACTGCGAATACGGCCTGTGCGTACTGCAGAGCAAAGTTCGCTTCGCCCCTGGTAAACCAGCTCGCGGCGGCATAAATCCTTCGTAGCTCATCTGCCATTTATTGCGGTGCGGCGAATCTGGAAAGCATCGTGATTTTGCTCATTCGGATGAGTCAGGCTAGAGCTCACAGCCTTTTTCGCGGTTGCGAACTCGGAAAAATCGGACGCTTGTTCGAAGATTGTTTGTAAATGACTAGATTGGGGTTTGAAGTCACCTTAGAGGCACCCACTAAAGTGCCGACTGCTAACCCCGAATTCACGACTGTTATTGCGAAAAGACCCTTAGTAGTTATCGGACTTACTTGTGCTGAACACCACTAACTTAAATAATTTAAGTACTGTATTCCTTGGCCAATAGAAAAAGACGTTTCTTGTGAAGCATATTGTGGAAAGCTGAACTAAAGGTGTCAGCGATTTTGTGTCAGTAGGTTGAACGGACGGAGCACGGAGAACGTACCCCACCATGACGGGACAAGACAAAAAGGTCAAAATTGAGATTCAGAATCCCGTACCGTGGATTACGGTACTTCTCTTGTTTATTCTCTTCTTAACCTTCTTTGCAATTATTACTAACTATAACGGCAACCTCAGCCTCAAAGAAATCAGGACCGACTGGTTCCTCCCAAGCATGTCTGCTCAGAGCTGGATGGATCGAATGGGAGTTCAATCGGTCGAAATCTACAAGCAAGCCCAAGAGGGGAAATACCTCGATGTCATGGGACGCTTCTTCTATTCATCGTTCGCCAGTTTCAGTTTCTGGCAGTTAGTCCTTCAAGCGTACTTCCTCTGGGGGTTCGGCGCTCCTGTGGAGCAGAAGATGGGTGGCGCACGCATCCTGATCCTAGCTGCCATATCTATCTTCGTTCCATGGGCAGTTCTATGTTTCGAGCGCCTGAACGTACTTGATTCCACCACCTATTATGGTTCGTTGTTCTTTCTATCCGGTCTAATCGGAGCGGGGATGGTTTTCCCTGAAGAGAAGGAGATTAATACTCAGTGGTTCCGAAAAACCAGAGGCGAGATTTTCAGACGCGACGAACGGAAGAGTCCAGCGGAGAAGTACAAGGCAAAAACAAAACTCATTTTTATTGCCTTCGTAATATTTGAGATCGGTTCGTACTTCTACTCTCAGCAATTCACACCGGGCTATATGACGTTCCACCTGGTGCCGCTATTCGTTTCAATGCTTATTGGTTACATTATTACGCTCGCCATGGTTTGGAGCGCCACCGGAGACCTCAAAGAAGGTGCCCTCAAGCTCATGGTTATCAGGCGCTACAACGACATGCTCAAGCTCGACGTTTCGCACGATCTGGCTATTAGAGGGACTTCGTTAGCCCTGGGACTGCCTGAAGACCGCGTCAAACTCTGGATACGCCAACAGAAAGGCAAGATGAAAGTCAGTTAACTCAGTTAATTCTCATCTTCTATTTTTAACCTGAGTCTTGCATAAGCTTGTAGCTCATGACTAGTGCTAAGATACCAACCTTGTAAAAATTGCCGGCGCATGGCGCATTCCAGGCATACAAGGCTTGTCTGACGGTATTTTGGCTAAATCATTGTCTAAACTTGAAACACCTTCCTCGGCTGTTCCGGGGTTA
>CAYTDR010000134.1:11599-12346 GCA_964436185.1 uncultured Candidatus Obscuribacterales bacterium
GCGACCATGTACGCTCCTCCTCTTTCTTAATAGCAGATGGCTGTACACCATCAAATGATGGGCGCGGGTATGTTTACCAGTCCGACGCTGAGGCAGCGACTGCGACCTCCGTTCCTGAACCCGGACCCGTCTCCCGCATGCTCAAGCTGGTGCGGTGGATGCGAATCCTCCAGGTGACGCTCGATGCGGGATTGATGTGTCTATCGATTCTTCTGTCCTATTTAATCCGTTTCGACGGATCATTGAACTCTCTTTATTCTCAACAGCTAGTTTCACTTCTGCCGACAATCATTCTGGTTCAGATATCGGTCAACTGGATGTTCGGCGTTTATCGCCGGCTCTGGAGATACACTGGACTGACTGAGGTGATGGAGCTAGGCTGCTCCGTGCTGACAGTGACAACAATGATTCTGGGGATGAGATCCCTCGGCTGGCTGACAGTAGAACACAATCAGCTTTCTTATGGAATCATCTTCGTCAATTGCTGTTTCTCCTTTCTGCTCTTAACCGCGCCGCGTGTGTTTAGAAGACTTCTGACGGAACATTCCCAACGCAGACATTGGCGCCAGCCTGTTCGCAAGCGTGCGCTCGTCGTCGGAGCCGGAGATGCCGGCATGATGGTGCTGAAAGAAATGAATCAACGCTCGGATCTGGGTGTTGATGTAGTCGGGTTGATAGACGATGACCCAAGCAAGCTCAAAAAGCGGATTGGTGCTCTTACAGTATTTGGAACCACCAAAGAGCTTC
>CAYTDR010000135.1:0-12316 GCA_964436185.1 uncultured Candidatus Obscuribacterales bacterium
GCCGCGATCGATGATCAGCACGCGCGAACAGGCGGCATCGACTTCTTCGAGGATGTGGGTGGAGAAGATAATCGCCTTGTTGGCGCCCATGCGCTTGATGAGCCCGCGTACTTCATGCTTTTGATTCGGAAGACTGAACGGTAAGATTGAGTTCAGGATCAAGCGGAACTGAAAACCAAAAACAGGCACCACCACTCAAGGAGCGTTCGTATCCTATTTCTCCCTTTTGCGCCTCCACCAGATGCTTGCAAATCGACAGACCAAGCCCGCTCGTACCGGATACCCGCGCAGATTCTTCAGACACCTGAGTGAACTCCTGAAAAAGTAGTGGCACCTTGTCTTCAGGTACCCCAGCACCACCATCAATGACTTGCACTAGATACAAAGAAGCTTTCTTTTCACCACGGATTTCCACCGTCGAGCCAGCCGGAGCATAATTGATCGCGTTCGATATGAGATTAACGAGAATCTGGCTGGTGCGCAATTTGTCAGCAAAAACTTCGGCATCTTCCATTTCTACTTTCACGCTCATCTTGCCACTGAGAAGCAGACCTTGCATTGACACCACCGCCGAATCCACGGCTGACTTTATGGAAATCGGCTTGCAATGTACCTCAAGCTTGTTGGACTCAATTTTCTCCGCATCCAATAGGTTATTGACTAGCCCAACCAGCCTTTTGATGTCCATTGCCAGAAGGCGAGCCTGATCTTTCAAAACATCTGGTGCATCATCAAAATGACCATCGCTGAGTAGATCAAGGAACAGCGTCTGAGAGGTCAGTGGTGCTCGCAAGTCGTGAGTGACTGTGTTGATAAGATTACGCTTCATTCGCGCCGCTTCCTCCTGTTTGAGTGAAGTCAGCCTGATCATTTCATCGAGCTTTTGTATCTCGTCGGCACCTTCAAGAGGAGCCTCGAGGGCTTCATGCTCGCTCAGATGATCGATGTTCTTCATCACCACGTTAAGCCTCGAAGTGACCGTTTTGTGAACGAAATGTGCCAGGCCCAGACTGGCGACAATGCTGGCTACAATTCCGACAACAAGCGCCTTCACCTCGAAGTCACGCCACTTCTCCCAGCGTTGTTGTTCTTCCTCTACCTGTCTGGCAGCATTCTTCGACAGCAGGTCGAACTCCGACAAGACAAATGTGATTAATACGAGCGGGCGCTGCCGCCGCACTCTCGACTCGAAACTGCCAGACTTCTCATATTCGAGCAGAGAATCAACCCCCACTTTCTGCAGCTTCTTAATTCGCTTCAGTCCCTCGAAATCAGCTGAGTTCGGATCCAGCATTTTTTCCAGTTTGGCTAGTCTTTCGTTAGTCTCCTCGTTTAACCTGGCGACGTTGGCGAAGAAATTGAATGTCGAGCCGATGTCAGCCTCCAAACCTGCAGAGGCCGCACGATATAAGTTCAGCATCAATGAGTTGTACTCATTTGCTATGAATCGTGCCTTCTCCACTCGTTTTGCGAACATCTCGGTCTGAAACTGCATCAGACCGATTCCAGCAAGCAGAATAAGCTCAAACGACAGCGGAAGGACCACCAGCATCATTATGCGTGTGGATAGTCTCATCCCTGCGTTGTTTGCCATTTAACCCGCTTTCGAAGATTTGGTATTATGATTCTCAGACAAGAGCATTCCCTCTCAAGCATCCTACAAAACTCGAGGATGAACAATGGCCAAGGTCTTACTGGTTGAAGACGATGTCATCCTTGCCAACCTGGTGAGCAGTTTCTTGCGCAAAGAGTCTTATATTGTCGAGCACACCACTAATGGTGATGACGCTCTAGAGATGATGCTCGCCTTCGATTTCGATGTGGTGATCGTCGATTGGGAGTTGCCTGGTAAATCCGGAGTGGAAATAATCGAGGAGTATAGGAAGCATGGTGGACAGGCTTGCCTTTGTATGCTCACAGCGAAAGAGTCGATTGAAGAAAAATCAGTCGGATTTGGCGTTGGTTCTGATGACTATCTGACGAAGCCGTTCCATCCCGCAGAGCTGTCTATGCGGATTAAATCGCTTCTCCGCAGAAGCTCGAAACAGAAAGACCAGATCTACTCGGTCGGCTCACTCAGCCTGGATCCAACTTCGCGATTAGTTCATGCCGACAGTATCGAGATCGAACTGACAACTAACGAATTTCGCTTGCTCGAGCTTTTGATGAGGTATCCCGACCAGGTCATGTCCACCGATTCGATTTTGAGCAGAGCATGGTCGTCGGATGCCGATATCTCCGTTGAGGCAGTTCGAATCTGCATTACGAGATTGCGGAAGAAGATCAGCAAATTCGAAAACTGTCCTACGATCGTCAACGTTTATGGAGAAGGTTATGCACTGAGAATGCCAACCGCAGACAGTGCAAAGATAGATTGAGAGTGGAGCGACGCCGGGCGATATCGGCTTTAGCTCTGAATTAACGAAAATGGAACTGGTTAATCTTGATTTGAGCAGCTCAGCATTACCGACCCGGAATAAATTTGAGAAACCTGATGAGTATCATGTTTCGGGGCTAACTGCGTTGGATCGCAACACTCTATTTTGCACACATGCCTCGTCGCGGATACGAGTCCTTTTGATACTCTGCTGCACGACCGTTTCCATATCGACAGAGCCTGCCAGATTGCTAATTCTGGCCGCTCAAGCCAATCCTATCGGTGTTCGCTCTTCCAACAATCAATCAATTGATGCGACAGACGGAAAGAACACAAGCAAGGCAGATCTGGTAGCAAGACCTTTGGCAAAAATCGCGTTCGAACCTGCCACCACCCCAGGCGCCGGCACCCCAAAACAAAATGCCTCCACGAATGGTTCGCGCTCAAGAGTGCAGAAGCAGGTCGATAAGGCACAACATCTGGTTCAAACTGGCAAACTCAAAGAAGCTCGCTCAGTGATCGATAAAGTTCTTGAAACTAATCCCAGGTTCGAGCAAGCCATCTTTGTGCGAGCTCAAATCAGAAACGCCTCCAAGGACTACAAGGGAGGAGCAGAAGACTACAGCAAGTTGCTCGCCCTGAATCCGAATCATGCCGCCTATCACGTAGGTATAGCAGAGTGCTACGGGGCCCGCGCCAATGCATCGGAACTAGTGGTAATGGAAACTTCTGCTGCAATCGCGCTCTCGCCTTCCTATGGGTACGCCTATTATTTGAGAGGCAACGCTTACACGAAATTGAACAGACTGAAGGAAGCGGGATCCGATTATTCGAAGCTCATTGAGCTTGATCCTATACTAAATGGCTACCCGTACCTAATCCAGAATTTGACAATGCGCAGGCATTGGGGTGAATTGATCAAAAAATGCACAGAATGGATCGATGGCTCAATACACACGGGCGTTGCGAAGAACATTGGAACCAAACTATTGGCCTCCTTCTACGCCGCGCGAGCCAAAGCCGAGATGATGAAAACCGATCAAGGAGAGAGGGCTGCGCTCGATGCATTGAAAGCAATCAAGCTGGATAGGGATAACTTCGAGGCAATCGATATCCTCAGGCAGGTAGAGCTTCGCAACCCTGTGCTGTGCCGCGAAGTTCTCACACAGCTAGACCAGTGGCTAAGTCGACATTCCGACGACAGAATTCTGGTGCAACGAGCCCGGCTTTTGACGAGCCTCGGTGATCTTTCACGGGCACAACGAGATACGGAACGACTGATCGCAATTCATCCCGATGAGCCGACTTCATATATGGCCCTGGCTCTGATTCAAATAAAGAAGAAAGACTATCTAGGAGCGATCAACACCTATACGAAACTATCGGCAAACCGCAAGACGAAGAAGATAGCCCTTTGGGAGCGAGCTGCGCTTTATCGAGAGATGTCGATGTTCGACAAGGCGATTGCCGACTATTCAACGCTTCTGGAGTTGTCGCCGGATACGCCGGAACTCTATTTCTGCCGTTCTCGATTGTATGAACGAATAGGCGCTGTAGCACAGGCAAACAGCGATCGCAAGAAAGCTCTAAATATGTTTCTTTCGCAGTAGCAAGCTCCATCACCACATCCGGTATTATGAAAGCAGACAAAGAATCAGCTGCAACCAGCAAGCTGGATGCAGCTGATTCCACCTCTGTCTAAAAACTGTTAGAACTTGATTACGGCGTGACAAATCGAACACGACATATTCCGCACCATAGTTCTTGTAAGCCCATCAGGCACTGGGACTGGATGATTCACACCGATAGTGAAGATGGAGGGAATTAAACTGTCTTGCCCGCAGTTTCAGCGCCCTCTCAACAAATACGATATTACCGACGAATGATTTCGAGATCCGAACAAAACGATCCAACGCCGACCGACCCAGATGATAATCGAGCGACCTGGATGAAGACCGAGCGCCCCACGTGGTGGACGATCTTTCATATTTGCGAAAGTCTTGAGCCGAGCAAACAAAGCTAGTCATATGCCGCTGGTGCAGCTAGAGAGACTCTAGTCCGGGACTACCCCCGAACCACCTCTACGGTGCAATTCGCGTGAGTCGCGACCGCCTCGGAAACACTACCCAGAATCGCGCGGGTCAGAAATCCTCGGCTGTGCGATCCAAGATAAATTGCATCGCAGTCAGTCGATTTCACTAAGGCAAGAATGTGCTCTTTGACATTGCCGGCTGGAGTCTTCATCTCGATAATAGGATCGCTCAATGCTTCGATCAATTTTGAAGCAGCATCAGACATTAACTGTTCGGCATCCTTTTGCTTCTTTTCGCGCAGCGGAACGGCCGAGGCTCCGGATGGATCGAGTGTAAGAATTGCTGAAAAGTCCGGAATGACAGAGCACAGTATGAACTTCGTGTTAGCCGGCCAACTGTATTTACATATTCGCTCTACTACTACTTTTGAACAGTCCGAGTGATCGATTGCAACAATGACGGTATCGCCATTAGTGCGCACATTTGCCCGTTCGCAGCGAATAATTCGCACAGCACAATGAGCGTGATTAAGAACGGACGTGGAAACACTGCCCAGCCAAAGCCTGCCGCCACCTTCTCCGTGACTGCCAAGAATGACCAGATCCGACTTCCACTTATCGCATTCCTTAACGATCGTCTCACTTTCATATCCCAAGCCTATGTTGCTCGAAATCTGAATCGAAGGATGGCGTTCCCTCAGCTTCTCACTGTAACCATGAACAAGTCCTTCTGCTCGAACGGTCATCATTTCGGCCATCTTCGGAGCATATAGCTGAGTGCCGGGATCAACCACGGAGAAGACTTTTATCTCCGTGTCGTCGTCCCAAGTAGTTGATAAACAATGGTCGACTGCCAGCGCAGAACAGTCCGATCCGTCTACTGCCAGTAGAACCTTCATTCCTGCCATCCTCCGGGGTACACCGCCCCGTTTTACCATACTGTCAGGAGAAGATTCTACCCACCTTGGCAAGCCGACCATTGTTTCTAACTACAAATGTGTCAGGATTGATCAAATAACTAAGAGAAAACCTAATCGTCCTTCGTGTGAATGTTCACGAAGGGAGTCTTAACATCAACTGACCCGGTGTTGCGATTCTTCTGAATATGAACAAATGGAACCTTAATGTCGACGTTCTCTTTTGAATCGTCCGTATCTATATTCACTCCAGGAACCCGCACCTTGGTGCCGCCTCCTATCGGAGATTTGCCTGAATGTACATGCACACCAGGTAGATCTATATCGACATTTTCATTACCGCCGCCTTCACCATCGGTGTCAACCCGAACGCCAGGCGCTCTCACTCGCATACGAGAACTATCGCCTTCGATGTTTACTGTCGTGCCCTCTTCATCGTGAATGGATCCGCCGTCTTCCGATTGATTGCCACCAGGAGCGGTGGTCTCGGTGGACTGTGGTTCGATATTTGCAGAACCTTCACCAGTTGTCCGTTCGCCACCACAAGATACAAGAACCACAGATGTAACGGCGAGAATAGAAAAAATCAGTTGCGCCTTTTGCAGTCTCGATGCTCCGTTTGAATTCATAGCGTGCGCCTTATAGTGCGGGGACCATGACTTAGCTAAATCCTGGGGACTGAAGTTTGCAATGCAGAATTCACTATACACGATGCAGGGTTCGGAGACATCTTCAGGGTGGCAAGAGCTTATTATTGATTTAAGAACGTCCTTTGTTATTCGGCTCTTCCAGCATGTCAAAAAGTCAAGGAATCACGACCGGGTAGAGTTCACAACCGGCGGTTGGCAAACAACTTTCGAATGAAGCGACTATTTTTTCGAGCTTGAGAGCCTCAAATCGTTTTTATTTCCAACTATCCTGATGCCTGCCTCTCTCACATAATCCACGAGCTTTTGCGTGGCATCGGGTCCAAATGACCACAACGGAATTTCCAGGCTTTTCTCATCGCCGCGAAGCAAGAGTGATGCGGTGTCTTGTGGTTCAAAATACTCAGCAGTTTTAACTTGTCCCAGCGATATCTCGTCTTTCACTCGCGTTCGATTATGCTTGTCATATGAGGAAAGCCTGAGCAAACCACCATCGATAGATAGCTCAAAGCGCATATCGCTGTCCTTCGCCCATTTATAGGTAACGAAAAATGCATACGCTGCAAATCCTAGAACTACCATCAAGCTGAACCAGCCCCAGAGAGGTGAAACTCTGATCATTGAAATTGAAACTGGTATCGTCAGAAATACCAGTATCCAGGCCAACGCTACCGCAATGCGCATCGGAACCAGTGCGGGTCGACGTTCATAAGGGAGCGAAATCAATTTCAGTTTTTGTCTCGTGATAGTAACCATAAAAGCGGCCTCCACGATTGGTAACACACACTAAGACTGGGCCGCGTGTCAATTCGTTCCTAGTTCGAGACGATCTCCATTTGATCGACCACGTTCATGCACTATCTATCAAATTTTCAAACTTTATTAAATTACTGAGTTCGATCAAAAAACAATACTCTCCATCAAACTATGAGCATAATGGCGAACAACGACTTTCGTTATGACTTTCAAATATCGTATAAATTCATTTTGTATGAATGAAATCGAAATGCTTACTTAAGAAAGCTCTATCTTTCAGTCAAAACAACCAGCGTTTTTTCTTCACAGGGGCGGCTTCTCGCGCAGTCGCCCCTGCATTGATAGCTGACGCAAACTCTTTCATCGATCGATAGCGATGCTCCGGACTCTTCGCGAGGGCTTTCGAGACTAACGCTCGAAACTCCTCGGGTAATTTATCAATCGGCGGTTGTTGAGCCATGTGCATCTGCATTGAGTCGATCATGGAGATGCCTTTGAATGGCGGCTCACCAGAGAGCGCAAAAAACATCGAGCATCCCATGGAATAGATGTCGGACCGCGCATCGATACCCTGCGCCATTGCGTGTTCAGGGCTCATGTAAGCCGGTGTACCGACAACCTCACCAAGTTGAATATCATCACGAGGAACACCCTTTCCGAAGAACTCAGCAATTGCAAAATCAAAAATCAGGGGAAGCTCCTCTCCTGCTTCGTCTTTGGAAAGCAGAAAGTGAGAAGGTCTGAGATTCTTGTGAACGATTTCTTGATCGTGACAGTATGCCATGGCACTACACAAGGAACTGAAAACAGAGCGGAATCGATGACTCGATAAAGGACCTTCACTTTGTACAAATTCATTCAGCGGTGTCCCGGAATATAGCCCCATTATCGTGTACGGAACCATTTCTTCAGAGATGCCAAAGTCGAAAACTGAAGGAAAGTTTGGAAGTTGCAATCGCATAAGCAATCGAGATTCATTCAGTAATCGCTTAGAAGAATGTGCACTGATCGGTTTATTTAGAATCTTCACTGCCACGTCTCTATTGGTGTCAATTTGCAGACACCGATAAACTGTGCAAGATTGTCCCTCATGCAGAGGTTCGACGAACTTGTACCCATGCAGCTCTTGATTAATCGAACTTGTCATATCACTCCAACCCTTCAAAACGTTCCAAGCTGCTGTACAACTCAATCCTTGGTCAGCGTATTGCACACATATTCCCACAGCAGCGTGTTTTTCAACATGCATCCGACGAACGTTGGCTTAAACTCTGTGATTATTATTCTACCTTCGCAACTGTCGCCTACGTAATGCTCAAAATTGAGAAATTGAGCCGAAACCCGAACCAGTTATGTTTTAAAGCCATATATATATGGGCATTGAGTTAGTGTTTGTCCACGTCACACAGTCCGATTTTTGACCTACTTGGTGAATGACTGAAGATCTAGATTCCTGTTCGGTTTGCCTGAAACCGAAACATAAAAAAGGTGGTGGTTACATCACCCAATTCATCGACACATGCCAATGCGATCGATTAAGTTCAAAAGATGGTGGCGAACGTGCGCAGATCAAGTTTTGTGCAAAGTGCGCAAAACCAATGGAGCAGGGAAGATCCGGGAGTTTGACACAGTGGATTTTTAAAGGGGCCCGATGCAATTGCGCTCCTCACTCGAGCAGAGATGAGATCCCTTCACGCAGCGAGAAACTTGTCGACGAAGACGCTGATGGCGAGGAGTTGCAACTCTCATTCGACTTTCCCAAAGAACGCTATCGCCCCCTCAAACTCCTGGGACAGGGAGCCAACGGTCGAGTTTATCTGTGCAAAGATAAGCTTCTCAAAAACAAAGTTGCTGTCAAAGTCTTGAATTCAATTACAACCGCCAACCTGATATCGTTTCAACAGGAGGCGCGTCTCATCAGCCTCCTGAACCATCCGAACATTATCCAGGTGCTCGACTTCGGTGTCATCGAGCAATCGAAACCATATATGGTGATGCCGTACACCAGCGGCCGCACTCTCTCGCAGTTGCTCATGGAGAGGAGGTTCCTCGAACCGCGTACGTCCCTCATGATAATGCTAAAAGTATGCTCAGCACTTGCGTTTGCTCATTCGAGGGGAATCTACCATCGCGACATAAAACCAGAAAATATCATAGTTTCGGAAACAGATTCGATTGCTCCTGAGGTTCACATCTTCGACTTCGGGGCAGCGCTTACACTGGTACCGCATGAAGGACAATCGGAATATCAAGGCAGAACCGTTGCCGGAACTCCGATGTATATGTCGCCGGATCAGGCCAGAGGTTTAACCTTTGATGCCAGAAGCGAAGTTTACTCCGTAGGCTGTGTTCTTTTCCAATGCCTCACAGGTAGCCCACCCTTCCATGGTGATACCGCCATTGAGATCATCAGCAAACATGCAAACGAACAACATCCCCGCTTACAGGACATGAGCACACAAGCAGTTTCTCCGGGAATGGAAGACATCGTCTCCCGCTGCCTGAAGAAAGAGCCATCCGACAGATACCAGTCAATGCTCGATCTCAAGGAAGACATCGACCGTTTTCTAGCATCGAGCAGTTCATGGACAATTGAATCGACAGTCTATAGGTCTTCTCTCCCTGTTGCAAAAAAGAACAACTCAGTCAAAAAGGCATTATATATAGCACCAGTTGCAATTATGCTCCTTGCTTTTCTAGTCGTGACACTGCAGTCTCACACATCGCCAAACGAGTCGCAGAAAGAAGAGACGACCCACAATCCAGCATCAAGTGAGATTCACTTCTCGGACACACTCCTATCGATAAACTCGAACGAAATTGATCAGCTCAGCGAGATTACTAAGAACGCGTCCGAAAAATCATCGAACAAAAAAAGAAGCATACCGGCGAACAAATCGCAACCTGGAGCCGGCATGAACTCTACCAAAACTCGCGATTGTTCCCACAGTAAAATGACCGATGCGCAGTTAAATGAATTGCCGGATAAGTCGGCGGTCACCAGCTTGTCACTGGACTTCACTAAAGTCAAAACGCTTGATACCATCAAGCATTTCCCCAATCTTAGAAGATTGAATCTTGGAGAGACAAGCATAACCGACAAGTCACTGAGCAATCTTCTCAGCTTGGATAACATTGCCTACCTCGGCCTGAGTAATACAAATGTGACGGTCCAAGGACTTAAGCCTTTGCTTCAAATGAAGAAACTGAGGGGTGTCTCCCTCCATGGCTGCACAAACGTTAGACCCGCGGAAGTTCTAGAATTGAAAAGACTTTCTCCTATTGTCGACTGGGCACCTTACGGAGAGTGCCCACTATCGAGAACGAAACACGAGATCACGAAGCAGATTGAATCAGGTAATCTAGCAGCAGCAATCAAGGCCGCAAAACGTTGCATTGCGATGATCGAGATGAGAGGCGGATCTGGCCCAGATCTCGTCGAACTCCACTTCAGCGCAGGCAGTTGGGAATACCAGTTGAATGATCTCGTTCATGCTAAGAGCAATTTATTGCGTAGCCTTCATCTCGCTAAGCAGGAAAATGATCCAGTTGCGGAGATGAACGCTCTGGAAGTGCTAAGAGCAATCGGGGAGCAGCAAGGAATACCTCCGAAAGACAGGATTACCTACGCTACCGCATTGATACCGTATTACCGCAAATTCAAAGGTGACAACTCATTTGAGGTCGCCAAGACACTAGCTGAACTGGCAGAACTCTACCGGTACGACTGCCAATTCGATCGAGCGAAAGAGTACCGGAAGCTGGCACTTAACGCGTATCTTTCGATAGATGAGAATTCTCCTTCAGCAGGAAAAGCTTTACCGTTTCAGGTCCGCTTTGCAGATAGTTTTCGACAAGTTGGCGACCATCGGGAAAGCGAGTTGTTACTCGACAGATCCTTAAGGCTCACGAAAAGAGCAGTTCTTCAGGGAAACAAAACTGATTTGAATCCCGATACTGCTTTGGAAATTGCGGAATTATACCAAGGGGTGCAAAAGTGGGACAAGAGTAAAGATGCACTTGCCTTGACCAAAACACTGCTCGCAGACTCTACAAACCTATTTACCAGGTTTCGAGAGAAGAGACTTTTGGCAATGTACTATCTGACAACAGGAAACCAACAGAAGGCAGAATATTGCATAGCGCAAGGCATCGAACCGATCAACTCGATTCCATCCAACAAACGCGAAGCCTTATGGTTTGACGCACAACTTTCCGCAGGACAGTTCTTTTCGGCACTTGGAAAATTAGACGAGGCAGACAAATACCTGCAATCGGCTATTCAATGGGCCAAGCAACATGACCCTCCACGCAGCGCAGCACCTCTTCAATATCTAACAGAAAATGCGATATTGGCTAACAAGTCAGATTTGACAATCAGAAGATCGCAGGAAGCCCTTTCGATTCTAAAAAAGCTTCCAGTTCCGCCAAATGCGAATATTGCGGTTCACCTGCGGCTATTGTCCGATGCCTACCGAAAAAAGGGAGACGACGCAAATGCAATGAAAGCACTTCATCGCGCGAAAAAATATGCAGTCTTGGCGAACTCACCCTTCGAAACTGGTTTAGAGGCTCTGCTTGAAGCTCAACTTCTCGACGCAATGGGAAAGACCGTTGAGAGTCGCAGACTTGTAAAGGAATCTCTCCGCTGTGCGAAACTGGCTGAACAACAGGGGGATAGGATATCGAGTATCGCATATCAACTAGTCGACATTGGCAATTTGGAAGCGAAATTGAAAGAGCCTAAGGCCGCAATCGAGCATCTAAAAATGGGCGTAGAATTGGCACGAAAATACCAACTTGACAGGTTGTTAATACATGGACAAAACTCACTCTCAGCGGTTTCTCGATAAACGACGTTATCCGGAAGATGAAACATTTCTTCTCAACAACCTTTCCATTGGTAAGCGGAAATGGGTGCGAAATCGACTGAGACATTCTATGCATATCAATGAGGTGGACGAATTTCACCTGCGCGCCAAACAATGGGCCACGTCTGTCGAATGCTATACGGCCACAATCGAATTAGTGGAAGGTTTCCGAAAAAACACGACCAGCGCGATTCCATCGGCTCGATTGAATTTACACAGGGACGGCCTTACGTGTATTGAACCGTTCTAAGACGCGATGACCCGGCAACAACCTGTTTCGAATAAGCTAAGTACTACTGTGTTGCTCCCTGACCTTGGAGTCCTATCAAGGCAGCGCAACTGAGGTAGGAAAAAAGTATGACTACAGTGGTTTTCTGCAACGAAGAAGCAGGATCGTTTGAAACATGCCAGGCATCGATTGGGCCGATTTCAGAAATTCTGGAGCAGATGACCGGCTCAGCGCCCATTTTCACAGACGTAGACACAGTCACTGAAGCTGAGCTGAGTTCAGCCAGTCTGGCTATTGTCATGGGAGGCGACGGAACCGTTAGTCGAGCTTTAGGCAGGCTAGCCAATCACACACCTCGCATTCCCGTCGGTATCATTCCTGCAGGTACCGGCAACTTGCTGGCCGACTGCCTCGGTCTGAAGACCCAACGCAAAGAGGATCTCGTGCCGTTCGCTCTCGAGACTATCCGGAATGGACGCCTGGTTTC
>CAYTDR010000136.1:0-12273 GCA_964436185.1 uncultured Candidatus Obscuribacterales bacterium
TCTTAATATTGGTGAAGTTGGTGCCGCGCCACTGAGGACTTCATCTGAGCCGGCGGAGCTCGATTTGAGCGAAAATCCGTACATTACTAGCAATCCCGGACCTCAGGCAGATGTCGATCGAGCCGTCATCTCTACCGACCTCCAGTCAGCAACAGACGAAATAGAATATCCTTCCAGGGTGGATCCGAAGTTCGTCAAAATGACTGACGAGGAACTCTTGATTCATATTGCGTCGATGAAAGGTGACGGAGGCAGGCTGTCGGAGATGCGGGAGGCAGCAACCGAGCTTGTAGGTAGATTCGACCGACGATTCAGCGAGACTGACAGAAAGTCTTTCTCAAAAGCCTTCGGTATTTTTCAAAAGGCATTCAAGGAGGGCAAATGGACTGGAACCGGCAGCGATGGCAAACCTGTTGAGGAGCCGCTGACTACAACGAAGCGGGACAGCATCCACCGGGCAATCCTGGGGGACCTTAATGCAATGACGGCTCCAATTGATGTCCGTTTGGAAATGACCAGAGTGTTTTATGAAAGTCGAAATTTCAAAGATGCGGAGAAGTGGCTCCTCGAAGCAAAGCAGAAGGCGGACAGCTTACCGATTGCTCAAATGTCCGAAGAGATCAAGCTGCTGGCAGATGCGGAAAGCAAGTCACCCGGCGAATCGCAACAAACGAACTATCGTACGGCTGCATTGGAGTTGCGTGGCGGTTTCTGGCCGAGCGACATTGACGCGGCAAAGGACACTGACGACCTAGTACGAAATCCTCGAACTGGGGAAATTGACCTACAGAAGTCAATCGCCGCGATGAATGCGTCATTGAAGCCGAGGAGAATTGCAAGAGAGGCTCTCGAAAATATTTCCAGTACAAACGGCATAATCAATTATCCAGCCACGGTGAGAGCTCAACTTGCCTATCTCTACCTGGGCGGCGACGTGGTTCAAGGTGCGGACGGCCCCAAGGTTGCATTCGGGCAGAATGAGTTATACAAACCAGTTGATGCCTACAAATTCGCTCAGGAGGCCAGCGAGAAGTTCGCCGAAGTTCGTGCGTTGTTAAATACCACCGCATTGGATCCGAAGGCGCAAATAAAGGAGCATCCACTAGTCATGACGGCTTTCAAGGGAGTGAGAGAGGTTTTCTCGAATCCCAAACAATACTGGGTATCAGGTCCGCAAGTTGCTCAAATTCGAGGGCGATTGACCGAGTATTTCAGAACAAAGGCGAACTGAGTTGGCGCTCTTCTGTCCGGAATCGAAACTGCCTTAGCAGACATTTTGAAACACGCATTAGCTTCCTGATGATTACCAATGCGTGTTTCATGCGATTCTTTGCTGATTGCCTGATCTAGCCGAGAGTTATTTGCTGGAGGTCGCGAAATTTTCTTTCAGATTTGCCCATCTGTCGAACTTCGGATCAAGCCGATCTTGCGCTTGGAATGGAATCATCCAACCTGGATATTCTGGTGGCAGGGCGCTGACTTCATCAAGCGCCGTGATTTCTTCTTCTGTTAAGTGAACATCCACCGCTGCAATGTTGTCTTCCAGTTGTTTGCTGTTTTTTGCTCCGATGATTACCGAGGTTACAACAGGCTTGACCAACAACCATGCAAGTGCAATTCTTGCGGCGCTGCAGTTGTGCGCTTTGGCGATCGGATTGATTACGTCCAGGATTTTCCATGTGCGTTCTTTATCTACGATCGGGAAATCAAATTCAGAGCGGCGACTGTTAGCCGGCTTCTGGTTCTCGCGACTAAACTTACCGGAGAGCAGACCGCCGGCGAGCGGACTCCAAACCAGCAAGCCAGTTTTCGAGTGTTCCATCAGGGGCACCAACTCGCGTTCAAGTTCGCGACCGGCGATCGAATAGTAGGCTTGCAGCGAGTCGAAGCGAGCGAGGTTCTTGAATTCTGAAATATCGAGAGCTCGTTGCAATTTCCACGCTGCCCAATTGGAACAGCCAACGTAGCGTACCTTGCCCTGGTTGACCAAAGTATCTAGCGCGCGCAGAGTCTCTTCAATCGGGGTGATCGGATCGCTTCCATGAATTTGATAGAGATCTATATAGTCTGTTTGCAGTCTGCTGAGACTGGCATCAACAGCTTCGATGATGTGTTTGCGCGAGGCACCGATATCGTTGTGACCAGGCCCGACTCTGCCGTAGCATTTGGTGGCAATCACTACGTCTTTCCGCTGTATGCCAAGATTGCGAAATGACTGTCCTAGCATCTCTTCGCTCCCGCCTTCAGAGTAGACGTCGGCAGTGTCGAAGAAGTTGATACCGCTATCGATGCAGGACTTAATGAGCTGATCTGCCTCTTCTTGTTGTGTGCC
The DNA here is from genome assembly GCA_964436185.1 of uncultured Candidatus Obscuribacterales bacterium. Lineage (GTDB taxonomy): Bacteria > Cyanobacteriota > Vampirovibrionia > Obscuribacterales > Obscuribacteraceae > CAYTDR01. The sequence continues at coordinate 2,333 of CAYTDR010000136.1, forward strand.
GCCAAGCATTTTGAACAAGCCATTGCCGCCGTGAAACGTCATGGCGCCGAAGCATAGCGTAGACACCAGCAGTCCGGTGTCGCCGAGAGTTTTGTATTTCATTGTCGAACTCCTATTGTCTGCGCGTTGATACAAGCGTTGTTGGAACGATACCAAACGCTGAACAACGCTACCTTACTTACTTACTTACTTACTTACTTATTCCGTTAATCGTTTGCACTAATTCCGGTCCAAAACAGCTGGAATCCGTGTTCTTTGTAATAGCTGGCCTTGTCTGGATTTTGTTTTATAAATTGCAGTACAGTTTCGGCTTGGGCTGAAAATATGGCGAGCATAAAATCATATGGGACATCTCTCAATGCACCATCAGCGATGGCGGTTTCGATGAGTGTGTTAAGTTCTTCGAAACAGGCCGCGGTTGCTTCGGGAATTTCCGGTTTCAATCCCTCCCAGACCTTTAGCTTGTGCAAAACCGCTAAACGTTCTGGGTTTTCCGCGCCCCAATCAATATAATTGTTCCAGATGTGTTGCATTCCCTCTTTGGGAGATGCTTTATGCGGCTGACCGCGAAGCATGCTTTCCGCGAGATCGTTTTTGATCTCTACGTATAGCGTGTTCAACAGTTCGTCTTTGCCTTTGAAGTAGATGAATAATGTTCCCTCAGCCATCCCTGCTGCGCTTGTTATCGAAGCGGTCGAGGCTGTAAGACCATTCTTTGCAAATACTTGCGTGGCTACCGACAAAAGGGTGTTTCGCTTCTCTTCACTCCTAGGTCTAGCCATTTATCCTCCCATTAATGAGTGAGTGTACACTCATTAATGGGAGGTGTCAATCTATCACCCGACGGAAATCGATTCAAAGTTGACTATTTATCGTCGGCGAAACTTGACCGAGCCGTACAGAAAGTTGGACGATAGGAATTAACTCGGAAGATTATTATTGGGCAGAACAAATCGCGAAGGCCTATGTGAGGCAGGAATGTGCAACATGGTGCTCTTTTCGGCAATCAAAAGAGGAACGATTGTCGCGAATAAGAAGAATGACTTAATCACTTAGCAAAGATAGGACGAAACATCATGAAAGAACCCGCAACTTTGAGTGATATGCCGCGTCTCGAGTTGGCTACAATCCCCACTCCGTTGCAGGAAGCCAGAAATTTCTCGATGGTACTTGGTGGCCCGAGAATATTTATCAAGAGAGACGATCTCACTGGTGTTGCCTTTGGTGGTAATAAGTCCAGAAAGCTGGAGTATCTTCTTGCTGATGCGATTAATCAAAATGCTGACACCGTAATAACTGCAGGAGCTGTCCAATCCAATCATTGTCTGCAAACTGCAGCATCAGCCGCACGTTCCGGCCTTGCTTGCCACCTGGTGTTGGGAGGACATCCTCCCGCGCGACCAGAGGGAAACTACCTGATAGATCGTTTGCTTGGAGCCACAATCCACTTTACAGAGCGCCATCTGCGCGAGCAAACGATGGACGAGGTCAGCAGAAAGCTGCAAGCTGAGGGCGCGCGACCATATGTGATACCGGTTGGCGGTTCCAATGTAGTTGGTGCCATGGGATATGTCAAAGCTGCCTTTGAACTTGTTTCTCAAGCTGATGAAATAGACGTCAATTTTGACCACATGATCTTTGCTACCAGCTCCGGTGGCACTCAGGCGGGCCTCTCTGTGGGACTACATATGGCTGGGTACCGGGGAGAGCTAACTGGGGTGAGTATTGACCAGGTTCCAGATGAAGATAGCGACGAAAAATTTAAGGAGTTCGTGCTTGAGATAGTCAAGGACCTGGCTCGGCTACTCGATGTCGACAAGCCTTTCGTAATTGGAGATCTCAGCATTGACTATGGATATCTTGGTGCTGGATATGGTGTCATGGGCGATCTGGAGCGGCGCGCTATCAGGTTACTAGCTCAAACCGAAGGGGTATTGGTTGGACCAGTCTACACGTCGCGCGCGCTGGGTTGTCTCATCGATAAAATCGAGAAGGGATTGATCGGTAAGAATGAAACAGTTCTGTTTTGGCATACAGGCGATAACAATGTTCTGCACGCGTACGTAGACTCGCTGTTCCAAGAATAACGGTCTAATTAGGACCGTGATGGCATAGGCTCATGCTACAGGCTCGTTTCAGGAGGGTGAAAGACCAGACTGTTCCTGGAGTGGGCAAGCTTCGATTGAACGTGTTTGGCAAATTATATTGTGGACGCCGCGGCACTCGAAAATATTGCCACGTCGAGAGCAAATTAGATACGGCTCTGCATCAAGTAGTCAACTTCGTGCTTGTGCGCTGGCTTAAGTGTACTGTAATTGCCCGAGCAGGAGCCGAAACGATGATAGGCTCTGAGGGACAAATGATGAATGAAGGGCGTCCAGACCGAATATAGTACCTCAAGGGCCATGAGAGGCGTGTTCCTGCGCATCGGGGTCCGGGCGATCAACCGGCAGTAGCAATTGATCAAGTATTGCAAGGATCATAATCGAGCCCATGACGATTCGAACTACTGAAACGATTACGATGGCAGTCGACTTTCTTGCGGTGGCGCGCAATAAGCGTAGATCGCTTATTGCGAAAATGAGCATTGCTATGCCGATACAAATGATAGCAGCGGGAAAGCTGTAAATGCTCAGCGGTATTCCCAAACCGAAGAGCAGACAGACGGAGCCAAAGGCGAAAATGCTAGCCACAAGCTTGCCTTTGAGACAAGTGGCGAGAGGTGCCGTTGTCGCGGGATCTCTCAATTGCATCCAGATCCGGCTCGTTCCCAAAAGCATCAGAAGAACCATGGGCAGACAGAGAAGCTCCATCGGGCTATCAGGCCAGAGTGTCATACCGTTGCACCCGAATTTACCTAGCAGGCCGATCAGGAAGAACGAGAGCAGCACTACATTCAGTATCGTGTAGGTTTTCTCGATTTTGCTCGGTTCTTTCATCGATCTGCTAGCTACTCCCGCGTGCTAGCTCTATTCTCACACTTTAATTACATTTTGTGAGCGGAACGTTTCAGTCGAACGCCAGTCAATAGATTTAGACAAAAGAGCGGGTAGAGGCATTTAATTTTTGGCTCGCCAAAAGACGTGTGGCTCACGTGCTAGCGCTGCCTCGTTATCGATAAGCTTTCGCAGCGTTTCGTATTCTCGAGGTTGTGCCACGCTCTTAGCATCTGTTGCCCAAAGTAACAGGTAGCGCATGAATAGATTAATTTGGGTTGCAAAGAGTAATTATTTTTGGACGTTCAGCTTAAACTCATATGCAAACGATTCTCAATAAACAAAGGCAAGTTCAAAAAACGAGCCTCAGGTTAAGGTGTCCCATGAAAGTTCATAAAAACCAGTTTGGTTTTGGAATCGAAACAGAATTTTGCTTGCTCGATGCCCAGCGATTCAATCCCCTCTTTCATGCAGACCTTGATTTCGAGCGGCTTTTGACCCTCACTGACGACATTCCTGTCTCTGATTTTTCCACCGAGGGTTTTAACATCAAACCCTTACATCGAAAAGTGAATCCCTATCTTATAGAGGGGTACTACCTTACGGATTCGGATATGAAGCCGACAAAGATGCTTCCCAAGGGAATCGAGGTCCGCACTCCAATCGCCTACAGCATTGCCCAAACCGTTTCGAATGTTGAAACGTTAACCGATAGACTGCAACGAAAAGTAGAAAAGGAAGGTTGGAGTCTGTGTTCGATTTCCCACCATCCGACGGAGAGTGACTTTCACGCAGCTCCCAACTATCGTCGTCATGATTATTGGCAATGGGCCTTAACCGCGATGACGACGGACCAGATGTGAACATCAGCCTTCCCGAGTCGCTGGAAGGTGAAGTAGATCAGGACTCACTAAACGAAAAAATCAACTACTATATACCGCCTGTAGTTAAGGAAGAATCCAAATGACACAGCGTCTTGATTATTCGACGATTGCTCCGGCAGGAGTCAAAGCACTTGGCGATGTGCACAGCTACGTTGCACATTCCGGTATCAGGTTTGGAGTGCTACATCTTGTCTATCTGCGCGTCTCGCAAATCAACGGCTGCGCTTACTGCATTGATTTGCATACGCGCGATCTCATAAAGAGTGGTATGCCGCAGGAGAAGCTCACGCTACTGTCAGTCTGGCGCGAAGTCAGTGACCTGTTTACTGAGCAAGAGCGTGCTGCCCTGGCTTGGTGCGAGACGGTGACCAATGTTTCGCAAACTGCAATTCCTGATCATGAGTATGATGCTGTCAAATCACACTTCTCAGAGAAACAGCTTGTGGACCTTACAATCGCTATCGGTTTGATAAACGCTTACAATCGACTCGCGATCAGCTTTCGCTCGACTCCAGAAGCCGTGACAGCCAAAAGCGAAGACTCTAACTCGACATCACACCGTTAAAAACACGTTGCACGTTCGAGCATCGTCGCCTCGAAATTTCGAAAGCCGGAATTCGTTCTAATTCTTGCAATTCAAAGTTTCGATATTGTGAGATGCGCGATTCCCAAGCAGAAACTGATACCAATTGCGTGGGCAGTATCGATCGACAAACTGGACTTCTAAGCTGGCATAGCCGCTCGCCATGCAGGTTTAGTTCTATATTCGTGTTCGATAGAATGAAGCTTTTTGTTTGATCAATCGCGGCTTTGTAATTTTCTCCACCTAATAATCGCTTTGCATTTACGCTGAGTTTGCGCTGCGTTTACAATCAGGTCTAGTTTTCAAGAACTTTGTAATCGCTTAACCGTCGGCTTAAAGAAGATGTCAAGAGTTTTAGCATTCGCACTCTATTGTTGTGTCAGTCCTCCACCTTCAGAGACACCCAACAATGAAAAAGCGTACTGCCATACCACTATCTATATTAGCTTCCGTCTTCTTTGCGTTGACGAACCAAACTCTGCCATCTGGAGCTGTAGTCGCTTCAATACCAAGCTTTGTCAGACCAACGACAAAGTCATCGGAGGTCCGCACGATAACGACTTCGAAAGAGAGGCGCGAGACTCAAAAGAATGGTTCAGAGAAAGGGAAACGGAAATCGATCAAAAGAGCTGCCAGTCCAGGATCTTCGAAGGCAGATAATGACGGGATAAAGTATGTGTCTCTGACGTTCGATGATGGTCCGAGTCCCATCTATACTCCCAAGATCTTAGCAATCTTGAAGGAGGAAGGAATATGCGCAACCTTCTTTGTTATTGGACGAGAAGCCAAAAAACATCCGGACATTCTGGCGCAGATAGTTGCTGATGGTCACAAGATTGCTGACCACTCAATGAATCATGATGAACACCTCAATAAGCGATCTGACGAGAAGATGGCAGCGGAGGTTCTTGGCACAAAGACTCTCATTGAGTCGATTGTTCCGGATGCTTCGGTGGAATTCTATCGAGCTCCGGCCGGCAGAATAAACCGCCACCAACGTAAGTTGGTCGCGGATTGGGGAATGAAAGCAATTGACTGGTCGGTGGACACCAAAGATTGGCAAAAGCCTGGTGTCAACTCAATTCTTGCCACAGTAAAACGGCAGGTCCACAATGGTGGCATCATCCTGATGCACGACTCAGGTGGGGACAGAAGTGAGACCGTAGCAGCGTTGAAGAAAATGATACCCACCTTGAAAGATGACGGTTATCAGTTCGTTTTCCCCGACACGGCATTAGCAGCCAGGAAGAAGCCGAAACAGGAGTCATCAAAAATCGCCAAAAAGTGATGATCGACTCATGCGTGTAAGATTCGTTGTCTGACCGCTCCGTCATGGTCCTCCAGAGTCACTTGATTACGAACGTTTACCCTCCAACTGACAATGTTCGAAAAAACAATCCGTGGTTGACGGACTCTCAGTCGTATATTTTAGAATCTTGGCGGGTCAGGCAGATACCAACGGCTAAAGTGTTATGCTCAATTCCCGGATAGACAGATTCCGATGCTCAGGCACAATATTTCTAAATGAACCTCCAGCTATTGTTCTTGGCTACTTTCAGTTCCATTATTCTTCTGTATTGTGGTTCACAAGAAGCGATCGCTGCAGATGAAAAAGTCACTTGGGAGGACGAAGCAAGGTTTGCTCGCAGTGGTCCTTTTGCTGAGATAGACAAAGCAATCTTCTTTGAGCTCGTCAAGTTGGCCAAGTTCAGTATCAACTTTCATTTGGAGGCGAACCACCACCAGAAGTGGAGACGTCTGACCTATCCGGCAGGCAGAGAAACGGGAACGGCTCTCACGTTTGCTGCCACTCTCACTGAACTGCGACAACTATCAAAAGGTCTTGATGGAGCGCGGCGCATCTCCAGGAATGCTCTGAAAAGGGCCGTGAATTGTGGTATCACGGGAAACGCCATCAGTGGTGGTGCTTCGGCCTTGGAGTTGGCACAGAATGCCTGGGTGATGATGAAGGCCCATGGAAACGGATATTCCCCTGATTCTTCTGTGGCATTCGTAAAACAGATCGTGCAAAACACCGATCGGCTTCTTCTGGAAAGAGAACAGCTGTCTGCTCAGCTGCCGTCTGCTCAGCGCAGACGGGTGGTCGAGTTGGAGACGCAACTTATTCGTCGGATTCGCCAGCAGCTATTGTATGAGTTCGCCAGGTGGAGCTGTCATTCACGAGATCAAGCGTGGCGTGAAAACACGTTCTACACGCTCGATTCGCTGCAGAGTTTTGCTAGAATGACAGCCGGTATTATTGCCAGGAGAACTTTCAATCATCCTGAATTGGCACGTCGTTCTATCATCTGGGCCCTGGTGGCGAACTCCGTTGCCACTGCCAATCCGATCGTTCGCAATCTCGTTGGCATCGCTGTTCGCAAACATCAACATAGCAAGCTGGTTGAAGAGATTCCATGCCAGCGTCCGATGTTTTCCTCCGAACTCGAAGATTTGGAGCAGAAGCTGGCCGCCGAGACCGATGAGGACTGGCTAAAGAAGGTTGCAGCGCTCAATTATAGAACGGAAAAGTTGGACACGGAGTTGGATCGTGAGACCAGGGAGATAGAGCGCTATCGACAGATTGCGCAGCAGCAGTCGGTTTCCGGACCGATGATTGGGTTGACCGGAGTGGCAAGCTCCACCATGGGTACGATAGCGATTTATAAATATCGTGGTGACTTTGATACGGCCAATAAGTTGGGTCTTGCCGGCCGTACCACACAGGGAACTGGGCAAGCCTATGCTCTCCTCAACACGCCGTACACCATCGTCAGTGGCATAATCAAGAATCGCCGTATGGCGAAACGTGGTGAATTGCCCAGTCAGATCTTAGAAGAACGGCTCAAGCGACTGAATCGGTTCAATTAGCCGTTGTTTCGTTTGACGCAATTTGAGTTTGTTATGGGGGAAAGACTACTCAGCAAACTCTCGCTGGCTTGACCGGCGACTGATTCGTCACCAGCCCCACATCCATGTTCTCGTAGCGCGCTCCGTGTGCGCTATTGTCGACTCGATCCACTGGCGGGTGCCGCCGATTGGATATTCGCGCAAGTACGCCGCTCCTTCAACAGTGAGCAATGCCGAACGTGGTATTCGATCTGCGCCAGGCGGTAGCAACTTCCAAAGTTCGCGCGCCAAGGCCAGGCGCTGACGTGCATCGCGCCGGCTGTAATCGTCCATATAGCGTCCCAGCAAAAGCCACTTTCCAAAGTTGTGATTCTTGGGATTCGAATTCCACCTGGGATTGAGATGAGTTGCGATCATACCCGCGCAAAGAATGAGCGTTGGTCCCTTTCCGTATTCACTCTTATCTTGTCCTGGAAATACTGACCATGACTCTGCTTCCGCTTGTGGTGCCACAGTTAGTGGCAGCGAAAAAACAGGGCTCAACGGTGGACCGTGCCGGGTGTCTTTACTGCCATCAGTCTCTTCCATCGTCCAAGCGGCGTCATCAGGAACGGTTGCCCGCACCAAAATTGAGTCGGGCAATGGTGCATCAATCAGTTTTCGGCTCTTACTCGGAAATCCAGCCAACGACAACCACAACTTTATTTCTTCATAGGAACGAGCAGGAAGCGGAGCAACGCCGGGACGAATGTCTCTGCCTCTCAGAATGTTATACGCAAATCCTGGAGACAGAATCAGACGATGAATGCACTGCGCGCCGGCACCAACCTTTGAAGTCGGGTTGACGAGCAATCCATCATAACTTTCGTTCTCTGCAAGCATTCGAAAAAGCTCTTCGCCCTTGATCGGCACGACGCCACTTGAATCGCCAAAGGACGAGAGTTTGTCTTTGTGAGTGTATGCGACCAGGAGCCTGCTGTCGAATCGACAACCACCATCGGTCTCAGCATCCCCTCTCAGCATGTTGATCAGAAACTGCGCCTGCAGCAGAGGTTCTATCTGATCGGGTCCGGGTACGGCAAGAACTGCTTCCAGCTCAGTGGCAACGACGAGCGACTCCAGCTCGCCAAAATGATCGCGACCTAACTCGAGCGGTGGATTGCCCTTCTGATAGAATAGTAGACCGTCGATACCAGATGCGATATCACTGATCGAGCGAACTAGTTCGACTCCGCTTATCTGGCGAAGTGCAATGGACTGCTGCCCGTCAAATTCTTCGTTCTTTTGATTGGATGAATCTGCAGTCCCATTAACAGTCTTTTTTGAGCTCGCCTTGCTCTTCGGTGACATTCTCTCCGTCGGGTGCTCGGCGTGGACTGGCAACAAACGCCCGCCTCGTCCGCTCTTTTTGCCGTTACTGTTCTTCTGTTCGCCGATTGCAAGTCTGTAGGCAGCCGGTGCGGCCTGTCTTACTTTTAGCGAACCATCATCGTTAACTGGAACAAGGAGATCTGTGCTCTCTACCAGATTGCGCAGCAGCTTGGGTCCGGCAGTCAGGTCGTCGCCGGAGAAAAACAGGTTCATCAGAGCCTGGTCGAACTCTTTCCGTCTTTTCTCCTTGTCGATCTCGTCTAGCTTGTCCTTAAGAGATCCGGAATCGTACGGCGTGCTTACGTACTCATCGAAAATGACGTTCCAAATGTTGCTCATCAGAGATGGTTTTTCCGCGCGATCAGGTGTAATTCTCAGAATATATCAGGATGTCCAGCGACCTTGCCCGAGTCATGCATAATAGTTGAGGCGAATTGAATGATCTTTGCTTCAGGTATGCATGATCCGATTCAGGGGGATGCGAATGTTACTAGCTATCTTTCCATTCGCTGATACAATGAGACAAGTTTGAATACCAAAGACAAGCTAATGGCTTGTGATTAAATGAACAGATCTAATCGGCGGCGGGTCGCGGAGGAGGCGGCGCGTTTAATGGTGGAAGGTGTCGAGACTGAGTACTTGAATGCGAAGGATCGAGCCATTCTTACGCTAGGAATGTCAGGACAGACGAGACGCCCTTCAAATCGGATAATTCGACAATGTATCGGATTGATCACACAATACCAACTCGGAGAAGAAGAGGTACAGCGACGCATTCGAGAGATGCGTTCCATTGCTGAGAGGGTAATGTGTGCCATTGAGGATAGTGACCCATTTCTTATAGGAAGCACCCTTTCCGGCGAGATTCGAGGTGGTTCTGATATTGATTTGCACGCCTATGGTGATGACTTCCACATCCTCAAAGACCAGTTAGAGCTGTTCGGATTTGAGAATGTCGAAGAGGAGTTCGTCGAGAATTTGAAGGGCAGTTTCTGTCATTTGAGATGGAACGAGCGAGAATATCCTGTGGAGATCACGTTTTATCCGTGGAGCTGGCGAGACGTGGTTCATATTTCATCTGTCACCGGTAAGCCGATGAAACGAGCAGATCTGAAGATGGTGCGAAGACTTCTTGCTCAGAATTGAAATGCTCGCGGACGTGATGCGCTAGTTGTTCCAGTTGAGCGGCAGTTCGTCATGAAGTTCGTCTGGCAATTCACCACTCTCTATTTTGTTCATCAACCTCCGAATTTGATCTTCATGAACGGGGACGTAATCCCATACGTCCACTCCGACATTGATCTGCCGCCCGTTGCA